>DASUTW010000119.1:0-8073 GCA_036374395.1 Actinomycetota bacterium | reverse complement strand
GGCCGGTCCCCGTCCCGGGCCGCCGCGAGCTGCCGGGCCAGCTTATCGGGCGCCCACAGATCGTCGTCGTCGCAGAAGGCGAGCCAGTCGCCGCGGGCTTCCGAGGCACCCCGGTTCCGAGCGGTGCTCACCCCCCGGGGGGCGTCGTGCCGGACCAGCCGGACGCGCGGGTCGCCGAGCCCCTCGACGAGGTCGGCGGTCGCGTCCGAGGAGCCGTCGTCCACCACCACCACCTCGAGCGAGACGTCCCGCTGCCACAAGACTGTCCGCAGGGTCGTGGTGAGCAGGCCTGCACGGTTGTGCGTGGGGACGATCGCGGAGATCTCTGGGGTCATCGAGCCAGCCCGAGCCGGCGACGGAGCGGCCGCGACGCCGCGGCGAGCCCGTCCTTCGCGTGGACGGCGGCGCGCTTGGTCCTCCACCAGGCGTCCAGGAGCACGTGCCGGGGGGCGGTGCTGAGGGGTCGGCCCGGTGGACCGCCACCGTACCCGAGCGCCCGAAGGCCGTGGCCGGCGATCCACTCGAACCGCTCCAGTTGCCGGGGGCTCCACGAGCGCCACCGCTCGTTCGGGGCGAACGACGCCTCCTTCCGAACGGGCTCCCAATGGACCGAGGAGTGGCCGGGGCCGAAGAAGTGCGAGGAGCCGCGGACGGGGAGGTTCCGCGCCGCCTCCATGTCGTACGCGCCGGGGTCGAGCCCGACGAAGTCGAGGATGCCGGGGAGCTCGGTCTCGAGGTCGTCGACGAGGTCCTCGTACCGCACCAGGCGCCATCGATCGGACCGTTCCGCGTTCGTCCGACCGAATCGCTCGATCTCGTCGGCACCCTCTGCCCAGGCCCGCGCCGCCCGCTCGAACCCCCATCCGAAAGTGTCCATGCAGGACTGCGTGACGGCCCGCCCGTCCCGGACCAGGATCAGGAGGCGAGCGGTGGGGAAGAAGGCGAAGAAGCGCCGGAGGTGGCGGACGCTGGGGGACTTCGTGAGGAGCCGGCGGTCGGGATCGGACCACAGGAACGAGATGAGTCCCTCGCCGATCGAGGCGTGGAACCGCCGGGTGAGCTCCGGGCCGGGCGCGCCCCATCGCGGATCCCACGCGTCCTGGATCGCCTCGATGAAGGAGATGAGGTGATCCGAGTGGTCCAGGAAGAGGTCCTCGCGGACCGGCTCGACGGCGGCAGCGCAGTCGGGGTGGAGCAGGAGGAGGTCCCAGAGAAAGTTCGTCCCGCTACGGGGCAGGATCCCCTGGATGAAGATCGGGCCCGCCCGCTCGATCTCGACCATTTCGCCCCCTCCGCTTCCGACGAGCATGCTAGCTCATGGATCACTCTGGGGGTCACGCTGGCCCCCGTCTCCAGAGGCCCCGACCAGCCTCTGAAGGTTCTGGAGCCAGCCCGAGGCCTCGGCGATCCATGCACTCTCTGCCCGTGACGAGCGGCCCGGCTGCTTCCCGATGAGGCGCGCCGCCCTTCGCCGAGCGATCGTCAGGAGGTCTCCAGCCACTCCCACGACCTCGCCCCGAGCGGCCGCGGTTGCCATGTGTCGCAGCGCCTCCTCCCGTCGGCCCACTCTGAGGGCAGACTCCGCGAGCCACCTGTGAAGGAGACCCCGGTCCACGTGGGTGTGGTGGACCTGCTCGATGAGACGCGTCGCTCGAAGGATCCGCTCGGTGTCGAGTGAGGAATTCCCGCCGTGGATCCTGTAGGCGAGCAGGGGCCGGGCCTCGGAGGCGGGGGGTCCGGCTCGGGCCAGCCGGATCCAGAGTTCCCAGTCCTCGCATGGCGGGAACCGGTCATCGAAGCCGCCGATCTCTTTGAAGATCGCTGACCGCACGATCACGTTGGAGCCGCCCCCCGGCACAGCGTTGTATCCACGAAGCGCTTCGACGGCCTCCTCCGGCGCGGGCGGGGGGCGCCCCGCGATGACCTCGAAGCCGCTCCCAACGTTGACGCTACCAACGTACGCCCACGCTCGACCGGCGCTCGTGGCGGCGTCGACCTGGCGGGCCAGCTTGTCCGGCGCCCACAGATCGTCGTCGTCGCAGAATGCCAGCCATTCGCCGCTCGCTCGGGAGGCCCCGGCGTTCCGAGCCGTACTCGGCCCCTGCGGGGACTCCCGACGGAGCAGTGTGATACGGGGATCGCCCATGCCTACGACCATCTCTGCCGTGTCGTCGGTGGAGGCATCCTCCACGACGATTACCTCGAGCTCGACGTTGCGCTGCCACAGGATGCTTTGGAGCGTGATGGCGAGGAGCCGGCTTCGGTTGCGCGTCGGGACGACCACCGAGACGCTCGTCATCGCGCTCAGCCCGTGTGCGCCCGCGTGTCGGCGTCGTGGCGGCGAAAGAAGAGTGGAGCGTTCATCTCGTCACCCATTCAACCATTGCGCCCGGCCGCGTCCCGCGGGCGACGGCTCGGAACGCGGGTGGCCACGATCAGCCCGCAGAGCGCCACCAGCTCGCCAGCGATGAACCCAGCCGAGACACGTGCGGTAGCGGACCCCGAGGCCACCACCACGACCACCACCCCGGCGGCCAGGGCCACGAGCCAGGCCACCGGGAGGCGGTGCTCCAGCCCCGCAGCGATCAGCAGTTGGTTGAGGAGCATCCCTCCCGTGGCGAGGAGGACGCCGCCACCCGCGACGGCCGCGAGCCACCAGGGCGGAGCGAACCCGGCGCCGAAGAAGAATCCGATCAGCTGGCTGCCGACCGCGGCGCCGCCGATGGCGCCGACGGCGGCCACGGCCGCGGTCCCCGCGGCGAGCCGGCCCGCCAGGCCGGGGAGGGCCTCCGGGCCACGCTCGCCGAGAACCCGCGTGAACGTGGGAAGGAGCCGGGATAGCACGCCGCCCAGGGCCACGACCACGGGGACGCGGGCGGCGGTGGTGGTGACGAAGAACACCGAGAGCTCCGCGGGGGCGGCGGCGAGAGCCACCAGGGCGAGGGGCCCGCCGGCGAGCAGGACCTGACCGGCGCCGTTGGCCAGCGTGGTCAGCGTCAGGAACCGGCCCGTCCGGGGCGGCTCCAGCGTTCGGGGGAGGTCGACGAACGCGTCGGGCCGGCGGCGTCGGAGGAGGAACCACCAGCAGGCCGCCGCCGCGGCCCCCGACGGGAGGGTCCACGCCAGCGAGCGAGTGGTCGCGGCCACCAGCACGACGACCGCGGCGACCGCCAGGCGGATCAGCGACTCCGAAGCGCTCACGAGGCCGTACGCCTTGAAGCGGCCGACACCCGCCAGCCGGCCGCGCACGATCGCGAAGGCCCCGAAGGACAGCACGGTGAGCCCGGCCACGAGGGCGAGGTCGTCGGCGCCGAAGAACAGGCGATCGCGAGCGAGCCACGAGGCCACGGTGAGGGCCGCGGCCACGATCCCGATCCAGGCCCAGGTCCGCGCGGCGGCGGCGCCCCGGAACTCCCGCCCGACCCGCCCGACCACGGTCTCCCGGGTCACGTAGGTCTCTACCGCGAAGAGGAAGATGCTCCAGAACAGGTACTGGATCGTCCACAGGGTCCCGATCGGCGCGTAGGCTTCCTCGCCCAGCGCGCGGGTGCCGATGACCTGGAAGAGGTACGCGCCGATGCCGCCGAGCACCGATCCGACGAGGAGCCACTGGGTCCCGCCCCTGGTGACCCCGCTCACGATGCGGGTCCACTTCCCGGGTGCCTGCTGGGGTTGTGGCTCCACCGTTCGCTGCCTCCCCTTCCCCATCTTGGCCTCCACCCGGGAGGCGCAGGGTTATCAGGCTACTTCCGGATCATCCCAGCCGTGGCCTCCGCTGTCCGGTGCCGCAGGCGCATCGTAGGGAAGGGGCGGCCCGCCGCCCCGAACAGCGCAGCCCGATGCCCAGCGTCCACGTTGAGCAGCTGGCGGCGCGTGGCCCGTCCCCCGAGGGGCGGGGGTCGATGGGCGCTCCGGCCGCTCCACGGGGATGACGATATATCCTCGTGTTTCCCGGGCGAGCGCTCGCGGCTCACAGCGAGCAGGCGGCAGGGGGTCGCGAGATGACCACGAGCAGGACGGTTCGGCGAGGCCTTGATGGGCGGCTGCTCGTGGTCGGGGTCGTAGCCCTGTACCTCGTCGCCGTGGCCGTCGCCGACGCCGTCTGGGGCGTGGACCTGTGGCGGGTCCTCGGCGTGAAGTCGGGCCCCACGCTCTTCTTCGACGCCCGCAACGTTGGAGCCGCGGCGGACTGCTGGGCGCAGGGCTACGACCCCCTGTACGAGAACCCCTGTGACCCGTGGGAACGGGTCATCGTCTATCCGCGGGTGTGGGTCCTGTTCCACTTCCTGGGGTTCACGCAGGACCGAACCCTCCTGTTCGGGTGGATCTTCGTGGCCCTGTTCCTCTTGTCGCTGCTCTGGCTGGTGGGACGGCTGTCGCTCGGCCAGGGGGCCGTGGTGGCCGCCGCCGTCGCCTCCCCGGCCGTGATGCTCGCGATCGAGCGGGGCAACGTGGACATCCTCCTGTTCGCGCTGTTCGTGGTGGCGGTGTTCGCCTGGCAGGCCAGAGATCGCGTGACGCCGTTCCTGAGCCCCGCGCTGATCGTGACCGCCGCCGTGGCCAAGTTCTACGCGCTGTTCGCCCTGCCCGCCTTCCTGTTCACGGGGGACCGCCGGGCCCGGTGGGCCGTGGCGACCGGGATCGGGGTCTTCGGTGTCTACGTCCTGCTGACGCTCGACGACGTCCGGCAGACCCTGCAGTCGCCGGAGGGCGGGCTCCTCTACTCCTACGGCGCCCGGATTCTGATCGGCGATCTCTACCATCGGTTCGTGCCGGGGGAGTGGGGGTTCAGCAGCCTGCTGGCCCAGGCGATCGCGGTCGTGCCGCTGGCGGCGCTCGGCGTGGTCCTCTGGGTGTGGGCCCGCCGGCGGATCACCCCCGTGACTGCCCTGGAGCGCCTGAGCCCCCGGCTCTTGGCCTTCCACCTCGGCGCCCTGACCTATCTCGGCACGTTCGCGGCTCGCAAGAACGGAGACTACCGCCTGGTCTTCGTGCTCCTCACCCTCCCCCTCCTGCTCGAGTGGGCCTGGGGGGACCGGGGCAGCCAACGGGCGCTGCTCGGCCGGGTCGGTCTGGGCGTCATCCTGGTGGGGCTGTGGGTGGGGGCGCTCTCGCCGTTCATCGGCCCCTGGGACGAGGTGGGGAGCTGGGCGATGGCCGGGATGTTCGTGGTCCTGCTCGCCGCCACGGTGCCCCCCTTCCCGCTGCCCAGGGCGCTGCGCTCGCGAGCCTCCGTCGAGGCCAGGGCTGGCTGACCGGACCGACGGATGCGCATCCTCTCCACGCTCACCTACTACCACCCGCACTGGACCGGACTGACGGTGGTGGCCCAGCGGCTGGCGGAAGGGTTGGCGCGGCTCGGGCACGAGGTCACCGTGCTGACCTCTCAACACGATCCCCAGCTCCCGGCGCGGGAGCGCCTCAACGGGGTCCGGGTTGTCCGGGTCCCCACGATCGGGCGGGTCAGCCGAACGGCGATCATGCCGTCCTTCCCGCTGGCGCTGGTCCGCGAGGTTCGCGGGAGCGACCTGGTCCACATCCACACCCCGATGCCGGAGACTCCCCTGATCGCGGCGGTGGCCCGGGTGATGCGCAAGGCGGTCCTGATCACTCATCACGGCGACGTGGAGATGCCGGCCGGGCTTGGCAACGCGCTGATCAAGCGCATCATGGACACGGTCATCCGGACGGGGATGCGGCTCTCCGATCGGACCGTGGTGCATGTCGCGGATTACCGGGACCACTCCGTGTTCCTGGCGCCGGTCGCCCGGAAGATCGACACGATCTACCCGCCGATAGAGGTGCCCTCGCCCCAGCCCGAACGGGTCGAGGCCTGGCGCCAGGAGCTGGGGCTCGACGGGCGACCGCTTGTCGGATTCGCGGGGCGCTTCGTCGAGGAGAAGGGGTTCGATTTCCTCCTCCGGGCGATGCCCCTGGTGCGGGCTCGTCTCCCCGAGGTGCGGTTCGTCTTCGCCGGGGAGAAGGACATCAGCTACGAGCGGTTCTTCGAGCGGTGTCGTCCGCTCTACGAGAGCCAGCGAGAGGCAATCGTCGAGCTCGGGCTGCTCCCCGATCATCAGCAGATGGCGAACTACTACGCGATGTGCGATGTGTTCACGCTCCCCTCTCGGACGGACTGCTTCGCCATCGTCCAGGTCGAGGCGCTCCTCAGCGGCACGCCGCTGGTCACCTCCGACATCCCGGGAGCCCGAGAGGTGGTACGGGTGACAGAGGCCGGACGGCTCGTCCGTATGGGCGATCCATCGTCGATCGCTGAGGGGATCGTCCAGGTCCTCCAGGATCCCGATCGCTACCGGCCGAAGCAGGAGGTTGTTCGCTCGGTCTTCGACCCGGAACGATCGCTGCGCGAATACGAAGCGCTGATGAGGGAGCTGCTGCCCGTTCGCGGCGGGTCCTGATACCGTGAGTCAGCTTACGGAGGCGCGGCATAGTCTCGGGGCATGAGGAAACGATCACGTCCTGCCAGAGGAGCGAAGCGCCGACGTCTGCGCTCGTCGACCGAGGTGCCGACGATCGAAGGCGGCCTCACCGGGCCGGTAGGGGCGACATCCAGGATCGCCGGTGTCGATGGGTTCCGGGCGGTGGCGGTGCTGGCGGTTCTCGTCTACCACAACTGGCTGTACACGGCCCCGCAACCCGAAGACCTGGGCTATCTGAGTCGTTTCGTGTTTCCGCATCTTCTGGTGGGCGTCACGATGTTCTTCGTGCTGTCCGGGTTCCTCCTCTACCGGCCGTTCGTGGCTCGTGCGCAGACCGGACGAAGGCCTCCGAGCCTCCGCCATTACCTGCGGAACAGGGCCCTGCGCATCTTCCCGGCGTACTGGGTGATCCTGCTAGCGACGGGGGTCATCCTCCCGGCCAGCATCGTCCGCATCTCGACCACGGAGGTCGAGCTCGGGCGGCTGGAGCCTACGGGGCTACTTCGCAACGCAGCGCTTGTGCAGAACTACTTCGCTGGGTCCATGGATACGGGCATCCTGCCGGCGTGGTCGCTCGCGGTCGAATGGATCTTCTACCTCGTGCTCCCATTCCTGGGCATGCTCGCTATCCTCGTCGCCGCTCGAACGGTTGGAGGGGGCAGGACCATGGCCACGTTGGTACCGCCCCTCCTGCTGTTCCTGATGGGCCTGGTGACGCCCTGGATCGTGGACAGGCTCGAGCCGGGAACCATGAAGGACGCCCTGGGGCGCAGCTTCCTGACCCACGGCGACCTCTTCGCGTTCGGCATGGTCCTCGCCATCGTGATGGCCAGCATCGAGCACGGCGGGCTGCGGATGCCAAGGTGGTGGCGAGTCCCCGCCTTCGGGCTCATCGCGGCGCTCGCCCTCATCGCCATGCTGCTCGCGGACCGCGAGCTGATCTACATCTACCAGGGGGCGGTGATCTACGAGCTCTTGACCGGCCCGGCCGCGATGTTGCTGCTGGCCCTGGTGGTGGTGCCCTCGGCCGATGGCTCGCTCTCGCTCCTGACCCGGATCCTCGACTCTCGGGCCTTCGTGGCCCTAGGCCTGATCTCCTACAGCCTCTTCCTGTGGCACGAGCCGCTTCAGCGCCTGGCCTTCAAGGAGGGCCTCACCCTGCCCGGCGTCTCTGGCTTCTGGGCGAACCTCGTCATCCTCGGCGTGGTGGCCACGGCCCTCTCCGTGCTGACCTATCGGTTCATCGAACGGCCGGCACTTGCCCTCAAGGCACGGCCGGGAAGTGGCGAGCCGGCCGATCGACCCTCCTCCCGATAGGGCTCCCCGCCCTCGACCCCACATGGACACTCAGATTCTGCTAACCTACAACCAAATGGTTGTAGATGAGCTGGCCGACGAGGTGGTGGACGAGCTCTTCCGCGCTCTTTGCGACACCACGCGGCGCGACATCCTCCGTCGCTCCGCGGAAGACGCTCCCTCGGTGTCTCGGCTCGCCGAGGCCTACCCCATGAGCTTCGCCGCGGTGCAGAAGCACGTCGCCGTGCTGGAGCGGGCCGGCCTCGTCACGAAGGAGCGGCGCGGGCGCGAGCACCTCGTGCACACGGTCCCCGAGGCGGTGCGCCGAGCCCGCCGC
>DASUTW010000118.1:0-7632 GCA_036374395.1 Actinomycetota bacterium | reverse complement strand
AGCCGAGCGCGAGGCCCAGGCCGAGGGGCAGACCGAGACCGCGGCGAAGGGCGAGGAGCTCAAGGAGGAGATGGACGAGATCCTCGACGAGATCGACGAGGTCCTCGAGGAGAACGCCGAGGAGTTCATCAAGTCCTACGTGCAGAAGGGCGGCGAATGACGGAGGGGATTCCCGGCTCGTTCGGCGCCAACCCGTCGTTCTTCGATCTCGTCCGGGCCCAGGGGATGGGCGCGCCCGAGCTCCCAGGCCCGAGCGAGGGGCCTGGGCTCGCGCCGCCTCACGGAACGACCGTCCTCGCCCTGCGGTTCGCGGACGGGATCGTGATGGCCGGCGACCGCCGCGCGGTGGAGGGGACGTCGGTGGCCGACCGCCGGATGGACAAGGTGTTCCCCGCCGACGACTACTCCACGGTCGCCATCGCGGGGGTCGCCGCGCAGGCGATCGAGCTGGTCCGCCTCTTCCAGACCGAGCTGGAGCACTACGAGAAGGTCGAGGGGGAGGGCCTCTCGTTGGACGGGAAGGCCAACCGCCTGGCGCAGATGATCCGCTCGTGGATGCCGATGGTGATGCAGGGCCTCATCGTGGTGCCGGTCTTCGCTGGCTACGACCTGGTCAAGCGGGAGGGCCGGATCTACCGCTACGACGTGATCGGCGGCCGCTACGAGGGGATCGACTTCCACGCGACGGGATCGGGCGGCCGCGACGCCAAGGGCAGCCTGAAGAAGCGGTTCCGAGACGGCCTCGACCGGGCCGAGGCGATTCGGGTGGCGCTCGAGGCGCTCCTCGACGCCTCCGAGGAGGACACCGCCACCGGCGGAGCCGACGTGCGGCGCGGGATCTATCCCACCGTGTACGTCGTGACCGCCGAGGGGGCCGACCGCGTCCCCGAGGACGAGGTTCGGGCGGCCCACGAGGACGTCCTGGAGCGCAGGACGGAGACGGGCTGATGACGCTGCCCTTCTACGTCGCCCCCGAGCAGCTGATGAAGGACCGCTCTGACTACGCGCGCAAGGGGATCGCGCGCGGCAAGCCGGTGGTCTCGCTGGAGTACGCCGACGGGATCCTCTTCATCGCCGACAACCCCTCCACCCATCTCCACAAGGTCAGCGAGATCTACGACCGGATCGCCTTCGCCGGCGTGGGGAAGTACTCCGAGTTCGAGAACCTCCGCATCGCGGGCGTGCGCCTCGCCGACATCCGCGGGTACTCCTACGGCCGGGAGGACGTCACCGCGAAGTCGCTGGCCAATGCCTACTCCCAGGCGCTCTCGAACGTCTTCACCCAGGAGATGAAGCCCTACGAGGTCGAGATCCTCGTTGCCCAGCTCGGCGACACGAACGACGAGAACGAGATGTTCCACATCCTCTACGACGGCAGCGTCACCGACCGGGAGGGCTTCGTGGCGATGGGCGGCGAGGCCGAGTCCCTGACCGAGCGGCTCGAGACGTCCTACCGAGACGGCATGGACCTCCGTGAGGCACTCCGCGGGGGCGTGGCGGCGCTCTCGGAGGCGAACGAGGGCGGACTCGAGTCCTCGCGGATCGAGGCCGCCGTCCTCGACCGGACCCGCAAGCAGCGCCGGAAGTTCCGTCGCCTGACCGGCGAGCAGGTGGCCGACCACCTCCAGGGCTGAGGGGATGAGCGTCGAGGTTCGGGGGATCCGCCCCGAGGAGTTCGACGACCTGCTCCGCGCTGTGGCGACGGGGTTCGGCGGGCACATCAACGACCGGGACGTGGCGCTCGAGCGCCGGGTGATGGAGCTCGAGCGGACGGTGGCCGCCGCCGAAGGGGAAGTCTTCGTCGGAGGCGCCACCGCCTCCTCGATGACCCTGTCGGTCCCCGGGGCGATCGTGCCCGCGGCAGGCATCACGGGCGTGTCCGTGATCCCCACCCATCGGCGCCGGGGGATCCTGACTCGGATGATGCGGCGCATCCTGGACGACGTCCGGGAGCGAGAGCCGCTCTCGGTCCTGTGGGCCGCGGAGGGCGGGATCTACGGCCGGTTCGGCTACGGGATGGCCACGAGGCTGATGAGCCTCAAGGTCGAGCGACACCACAGCGCCTTCCGCTCCGAGTACACCCCCCAGGGATCGATGCGCCTGGTGTCGCGAGAGGAGGCGTTGAAGCTCATCCCCCCGATCTACGACCGCGTCGCCGACGGCCAGCCGGGCTTCATCGGGCAGAGCGAGGCCTGGACCGACCATCGCTTCACGATCTACGACTTCCTCGACGACGGCTTCGGGAAGGAGTTCTTCTTCGCGATTCACGAGGGGTCGGGTGGTGCCGACGGATACGTGGTCTACCGCATCAAGGCCGACTGGGCGGGAGACGAGGCTCGCACGCTGAAGGTGGAGGAGCTCGTCGCCGCGGCGCCCGGCGCCTACGCCGACGTGTGGCGCTACGTGCTCGACGTCGACCTCGTCGAGACGTCGATCGCCTCGGGCCGGCCGATCCACGAGCCGCTGCTGCACGTCTTCGCGGATCCGAACGCGGCCAAGGTCGATCTGCACGACGGGCTGTGGGTGCGGCTCGTCCGTGTGGGCGAGGCGCTGGCGGCGCGTCGATACACGACGGAAGGCCGCCTCGTGCTCGAGGTGGACGACTCGTTCTGTCCGTGGAACCGGGGCCGCTACGAGCTCGTGGGCGGCCCGGAGGGCGCCGAGTGCCGGCCCACCGACGCCGACCCGGAGCTTGGCGTCTCCGCCGAGCTGCTCGGCGCGGCGTACCTCGGCGGGGTCTCGTTCCGTGGGCTGGCCCGCGCCGGGCTCGTTCAGGCTTCCCCGGGCGTCCTGGCCCGGGCGGACGGGATGTTCGGCTGGGATCCTCCTCCCTGGTGCCCGATCGTCTTCTAAAAATCAGCTTCGTTGTTAGACTCGGGCGTCCCCGAGGAGAAAGGCAAGCGATGCGAACCAGCACGCGTTTGGGCGCCCTGATCGCCGCCTCGGTCCTCCTCCTGGCAGCGTGCGGCGGCGACGACGATCCGACGGTCGAGGGAGGAGACGACGCCGGCGGCGCGGGCGGCACCCAGGTGGCGATGGTCGACAACAACTTCGCGCCCAGCTCCCTCGAGCTGACCGCGGGCGAGGAGGTCACCATCTCGACGCCCAACAACGGTCAGAACCCGCACTCGTTCACGATCGACGACCTGGGTGTGGACACCGGCGAACTGGCGGCCGGGGAGAGCAGCGAGGTCACGTTCACCGTGCCCGAGGGTGAGACGCAGTACTACTGCACGGTTCACGGCGCCGAGGTGATGTCGGGGACCATCACGGCGAGCTGACGCCCATCCGGGAGGCCTGCGCCTACACTGGACGGGTGGAGCGGCGAATCTTCGGGCTCGAGAACGAGTACGGCGTCACCTGCACCTTCCGCGGCCAGCGACGGCTGAGCCCGGACGAGGTCGCACGGTACCTCTTCCGTCGCGTGGTCCACTGGGGCCGCTCCTCGAACGTGTTCCTCGAGAACGGTGCCCGCCTCTACCTCGACGTGGGCTCGCATCCCGAGTACGCGACGCCCGAGTGCGACTCGGTGGAAGACCTCGTGGCGCACGACAAGGCGGGAGAGCGGATCCTGGAGCGCCTCCTCGAGGCCGCCGAGCTCCGCCTCCACGAGGAGGGGATCTCGGGCGAGATCTTCCTCTTCAAGAACAACACCGATTCGGCCGGGAACTCCTACGGGTGCCACGAGAACTACCTCGTGGCCAGGCAGGGCGAGTTCGCGCGGATGGCCGAGGTGCTGATCCCGTTCTTCGTCACGCGGCAGGTCTTCGCCGGGGCGGGGAAGGTGCTGCACGGGCCGCGGGGCGCCACCTACTGCCTCTCCCAGCGAGCCGAGCACATCTGGGAGGGGGTCTCCTCGGCGACGACGAGGTCCCGGCCCATCATCAACACGCGCGACGAGCCCCACGCCGACGCCGAGCGGTACCGTCGCCTCCACGTGATCGTGGGCGACTCGAACATGAGCGAGTTCACCACCCACCTCAAGATCGGGGTGACCGACCTCGTCCTGCGCATGGTCGAGGACAACACCGTGATGCGGGACCTCACGATGGAGAACCCGATCCGGGCCATCCGCGAGATCAGCCACGACATCACCTGCCGGAAGCGCGTGCGCCTCACCAACGGCCGCGAGCTCTCCGCGCTGGAGATCCAGGCCGAGTACCTGGAGCGCGCCATGCGCTACGCGGACCACCGCGGGCTCGATGCGCGGGGCATGGCCGTGCTCAAGGACTGGGAGGACGTCGTGACGGCGCTCCAGGACCGCGACCTCGACCGGCTTCGGGACCGCATCGATTGGGTCGCGAAGTGGCACCTGATCGAGGCCTACCGCGAGAAGCACGATCTGCCGCTGTCCAGCCCCCGGGTGGCGCTGATGGACCTCTCCTACCACGACGTGAACCAGGATCGCGGCCTCTACTACCTCCTCGAGCGGAAGGGGAGGATGCGCCGCGCGGTGAGCGAGAAGGCGGTCCAGCAGGCGATGAGCGACCCGCCGCAGACCACGCGGGCCAGGCTCCGGGGGGAGTTCATCCGACAGGCGAAGCTCCGGCGACGCGACTACACGGTGGACTGGGTCCACCTGAAGCTCAACGATCAGGCTCAGCGCACCGTGCTCTGCAAGGACCCGTTCCGCGCGCACGACGATCGCGTCCAGCAGCTGATCGCCCACATGTGAGCGCGGTCCCGACGGGATCGTCTCAATGCACCACCTCGTAGGGCAGCATCATCTCGTGATCCTCGTGGTCGAGGATGTGGCAGTGCCACACGTACTCCCCGGTGTGGGTGACGCTCCGGCCGAACGGGATGCTCGCAGCGGCCCCGCTGCCGAAGGGCACGAGGATCCGCGTGACCTGGCCCGGGTGAGCTTGGATCGTATCCTTCCATCCGTCCTCCAGGAGCGGCGGGCCCACCGCCGGGCCCGCGGTCACGCCGACCTCCTCGACGCTCGGGAAGGGCCTCACGCCCGTCCCCACATGCGCCGGATTCAGCTCCTCCGTCCCGAAGACGTGCTCCAGGTACGGCCCCGCCTCGATCGGCTGGCGGTTCCGCAGCCGGAACTGAACCAGGTGCAGGTGGATCGGGTGCGTGTCCTCCGTCAGGTTGATGAGGTTCCACTGCTCCAGCGTGTGCACCGTTGGCTGCTCCACGTCCGCGGTGTCCCAGCGACGGTTGTTCAGTAGCGCCATCACCGGCTCGCCGGTTACCGGGTCGGCGATCTCCACCAGCAGGAGGTTGCGCTCGGCCACGACGGCCCCCGCATCCAGCCCGGGGTGCGACGCGAGCGAGGATGGGACCCTCGCCGGGAACCCGCGCTGACGGACGGCCGTGAACCGCATGAGCTCGGAGATGAACGGCCCCTCGTCGTCCACCGGGCTGACGACGGGTTCCGGCAGGGGCTGGTCGTTCATGAGCATCACGTGGTCGTCGGGGGAGAGGCTGCTGAAGTCGACGAGCACGTCCGCTCGCTCGCCCGGCGCCAACACCACGTTCCCCATGATGGGGACCGGCGCGTCCACGAACCCCACGTCGGTGCCGATCAGGTACCAGGGCACGGGCGGATCCAGCCTCAGGTTGTAGAAGCGAGAGCTGGAGCCGTCCAGGAGTCGGAGCCGATAGAGGCCGCGGCGAACCGCGAGGTTGGGCCAGACCTTGCCGTTGACCACCGGCACGTCGCCGAAGAACTCCGGTGCCCACGGGTTCGGGTAGTCCATAGGGCTCGTCCCGTCCCCGGGGTCGAGGAAGGTCTTGTCCTGGAGCGCGATCGGCACCTCGAAGGGGCGCGGGGGCAGCCCGGCCTCAGCGGCGCCGTCGCGGATCGGGAAGAACCCGGCGAGTCCCGCGTACACGTTCAGGCGAGTGATGCCCAGGGCGTGGTCGTGGTACCAGGTGGTCCCCGCCTGCTGGTCCATGTCGTAGTGGTAGACGTGGTCCTCCCCGGGGACGAAGACGTCCTCCGGGTAGCCGTCGGAGCCTTCCTCCGTGTAGCCGCCGTGCAGGTGCAGAGACACTCGAGGGGCGGCGTGATCCTGGAGGTAGTCGTCCGGCCCATGGAGCTCGTTGTCGATGCCGAGCACGTGTGGCCCCAGCCTGTTCCGAGCGACGTACGTGACCGGCTCTCCCCGGCGCGCCTCGATCGTGGGGCCGAGGTAGCTGGCCCCGCCGTACCCGAACGTCGGGGTCATCCCGAGATCTCGGTGGAACCGATGCATCGAGGACGCCATCGTGAGTCCCCGTTCGGCGAGCTGGCCCGCGGTCCAGACGGGTGGGATGGGGAGCGCGTCGACGTACCGCGCGAGGGAACCCGGGGGCACGGTCGTCTGCGCGAAGGCCGTCCCGGAGAGCCTCCAGGGGAGCGCGAGGGCCCCTCCCGTCATGGCGCTCAGTTTCAGGAAGTCTCGGCGGGTGAGCATCGATCGCCTCCTCGGGTCGGCCTCAGCGGACTCCTATCACAGACTAGGCGATACCGTCGTGTCACCTGAACGTGAGGAACCCACGCTCGATCACCCGGCGGGCCAGCTCCTGCGCCGCGAGGACGTCGTCGAGCGAGTTGGCCGACGCCGCCACGATGGTGAGCCCGGCGGCGTGCTCCTCGCAGAGCGCCACCGCCCGTGACACGCCCGCCTCCGCGACGTCCCGGCCGGGCATGCCCCCCACGCGGGCGGTCGTGGCGAAGCATGCCGCCGGAGCCCCGGCCGCGATGGCCGCGTCGAAGGCCGTCCCGCCGGTCGTGGACACGACCACGACGATCCTCCCCTCGCACGAGGCGAGGGCCGGCAGCTCCGCACCCTGGTTCGGGACCAGCTCCCAGTCGATCGCCGCACCCTGGATCCCGTTCAGGACGGCGGCGGCCCGCTGCTGACGCTCCTCCTGGCTGCCCACGCGGGGCTCCGCGACGACCAGCACCGAGGCGTCGTGCTGGCCGGCCAGCGCCACCGCTCGCATCCCCACGGCGTCTGGCCGCACGGTGACCGGCGGGTCGGCGTCGGCCGGCGCGGCGCCGAGACCGGCCGCCGCGCCGGCCGACAGCGCCGCCTCGGCGCTGGTCGACGAGTCCAGGACGTCCACCACGCACACGACCCGACCGCGGGCCCCGGCCTCGGCGGCCCCGCTGGCGTTGAAGGTCACCTCGAGCGTCCTGGCCATCAGGTGCGCGCCTTCCAGCGCTCCGTGCGGGCCGCCATCCGCCCCGCCAGGACGCCGGCCGCGCCGGCGGCCAGGAAGAACTCCGGCTCGTCCTCGAGCTTCCGGCCCATCGTCTCCGCGATCACGCTGTGCTCGGCCAGGAGGTCGAGCGCAGGCTGGCCGGTGACCTCGACCACCTGGTGCCGCTCCTCGAGCTTCGCCTCCCGGATCGCCTCCCAGACCACGTCGCGCCGCCGGCCCTCGAGGACGGGGACGGCCACGTGCGCTCCCGGGCTCGCCACGCGGGTCAGGACCGTGAGCGAGTGGGGGGAGAGCCCGTGGTGGCGGTAGCCGGGATCCGCGAAGTTGATCCGTACGGCGGCGATGGCCCGTGCGCCGAGGATCGCCGCGGCCTGGAGGGCCAGTCCGGCGGAGACCTCGGTGGCTCCCCAGCGGGTCGCGGTGCCCACCTTCCCGGGGCCGTCGCCCACGACGACGACGTCCGCCTCC
>DASUTW010000117.1:0-3870 GCA_036374395.1 Actinomycetota bacterium | reverse complement strand
CGGCGTCTACATCTGCGACGAGTGCATCGATCTCTGCAACGAGATCATCGAGGAGGAGCTGTCGGAGACCTCCGAGATCAAGCTCGAGGAGCTCCCCAAGCCGCGTGAGATCTACGAGTTCCTCAACGACTACGTGATCGGACAGGACCAGGCCAAGAAGGTCCTGTCCGTCGCCGTTTACAACCACTACAAGCGGATCCAGGTCGAGGGGGGAGGGGGCGCGGACGACGTCGAGCTCCAGAAGTCCAACATCCTCCTGCTGGGCCCCTCCGGGTGCGGCAAGACCCTCCTGGCCCAGACCCTGGCCCGCATGCTCAACGTCCCGTTCGCCATCGCCGACGCCACGGCGCTCACCGAGGCCGGCTACGTCGGTGAGGACGTGGAGAACATCCTCCTGAAGCTGATCCAGGCCGCCGACTACGACGTGAAGCGCGCGGAGACGGGCATCATCTACATCGACGAGATCGACAAGATCGCGCGCAAGGCCGAGAACCCCTCGATCACGCGCGACGTCTCGGGGGAGGGCGTCCAGCAAGCGCTGCTGAAGATCCTCGAGGGGACCACCGCCAGCGTCCCGCCCCAGGGCGGCCGGAAGCATCCCCACCAGGAGTTCATCCAGATCGACACCACCAAGATCCTCTTCATCTGCGGCGGCTCGTTCGCCGGGCTGGAGAAGATCATCGAGTCGAGGATCGGTCGGAAGGGGATCGGGTTCGGGGCCGACGTCCGCTCCAGCGAGGAGAAGGACGTGGGCGAGGCGCTCGCCCTCAGCCTCCCCGAGGATCTCTTGAAGTACGGCCTGATCCCCGAGTTCGTGGGGCGGGTCCCGGTCATCACCTACGTGCACCAGCTCGACAAGGGCGCCCTGATCGACATCCTCACCAAGCCCAAGAACGCCCTCGTCCGCCAGTACCACAAGTTCTTCGAGTTCGACGGCGTCGAGCTCGACTTCACCCCCGAGGCTCTCGAGGCCATCGCCGAGCAGTCGATCCGGCGGCAGACGGGCGCCCGCGGCCTCCGGGCCATCATGGAGGAGGTCCTCCTGAACGTGATGTACGACCTCCCGGGGCGCAGCGACGTCGACCGGTGCGTGATCGACGATCAGGTCGTCATGGAGGGCGTCAACCCCACCCTTGTCCCCATGGACGAGGAGCCGGAGCGCAAGGAGCGCTCCGCCTAGCGCTACCAGCGCAGGTCCTGGGTCAGCAGCTGCTCGATCACCTCGGCGGGCTGCGGGGACGCGAAGAGATAGCCTTGGGCAAGGTCGCACCCCATCTCCCGCAACCGGGCTAGCTGCTCGGGCGTCTCCACGCCCTCGGCGATCGAGGTGAGGTCCATCGCCCGGGCCAGGCTGATCACGGCCTCCGCGATCGCGGTGTCCTCCTTGCTCCGCCCCAGGCCATGGACGAAGGTTCGGTCGATCTTCAGCATGTCGACCGGGAGCCGCTTGAGGTAGGCCAGCGACGAGAACCCCTTCCCGAAGTCGTCGATCCCCACGCGCAGGCCCAGCTCCTTCAGCGCGCGGAGGTTGGCGATCGCCCCGCCGGTCTCCTCCAGGAAGATCCCTTCCGTCACCTCGACGCAGAGCGTGGCCGGGTCGGCGCCGGTCTGAGCGAGCACCTTCTCGGTCATCTTCGGCAGGTCGGGCTGGGCCAGCTGGCGGGGCGACATGTTGACCCAGGTCGCGAGCTCCGTCCCGGCGACCGAGGTCCAGCGCTTGGACTGGAGGCACGCCTGCTCCAGGACCCAGGCCCCGAGCGGCACGATGAGCCCGGTCTCCTCGGCCAGCGGGATGAACTCCGAGGGGGTGACGAGGCCGCTGTCCGGCTGCTGCCAGCGAACCAGGACCTCGACCCCGACGATCGTGCCGGTCTCGAGATCGATCTGCGGCTGATAGAAGACCCTGAACTCGTCTTCCTCGATCGCGCGGGCCAGGTCGCTCTCGGTCCGGAAGCGCTGCGCAGTCTCCTCCCGGCGTTCCCTGTCGAAGATCTCGGTGCGGCCGCGTCCCCCCTCCTTGGCCTCGCGGACGGCCAGGGTGGCGTCTCGGAGGAGGGTCTCCGGACGGTCGGTGGTCTCGTCGGTGAGCGCGACGCCGATGCTGACCCCGACGTCGACGCCCAGCTCGTCGATCATCGCCCTGCCCTCGACGGCCCGGCGGAGGCGGTCGGCGACCCCCTGCGCGTCCTCGGCGTCGCTGAGCTCCTCGCAGAGGATCCCGTAGGTGTCGCTCTCGAGTCGCCCCACCGTGTCGGAGCCGCGGATCGACTCCCCGAGCCGCTCGGCGACGTGGGCCAGCACGCGGTCGCCCACCTCGTGCCCGTTCTGCTCGTTCACGTGAGCGAAGTGATCGAGATCCATGACCATCACGGCCACCGTCCCGGGGTTCCGGTCGAGGCGCTGCAGGGCTCTGGAGAGCCGGTCGAGGAACAGCGCCCGGTTGGGGAGCCCCGTCAGGGAGTCGTGGAGGGCCTGGTGCGCGAGCCGCTCCTGGAGCCCGCGGCGCTCCGTGTAGTCCGCGACCTGCCAGAGGAACCGGTCCTCCTCGTCATCCTCCCCGCGCACCGCGGTCAGCGTCACGTGCACGTGCGAGATCTCCCCGTCCTCGTGGGCGAACCGCGTCTCGGTCTGTGCGACGCCCTCATCGCTCTCTCGGGCCTCCGCCAGCAGTCGCTCGATCGCGTCCTGCTCGTCGGCGTGCAGCAAGTCCTGCAGGGAGATGCCGATGAGGTCCTCGGGCGAGCGCCTCACCATCGCAGCGAGCGCCCGGTTGACCTCGTGGAGCTTCCCGTCCCCGTCGCTCCAGGCGACCCCGGTCGTCGACACCCGGAAGAGGTGGTCGGCGTGCCCGGCCGCGGCCTGTCGACGCGACTCGACCTGGGCTAGGCGGACCTCGAGGGCTTCCTTCTCGGCCTCGAGCCCCTCCTTCTCCGCCTCGAGCGAGGCTCGCTCCTCGCGCAGCGAGTCCTTGAGGACCTCGAGGGTCTCCCGTTCGGTCTCCACGAGCTCTCGCTGTGCCTCCACGTCCGCGGCCGCCGCCTCCTGCTCGGTGGCGGAGTGCTCCAGCTCCACGACGCGCCCCCCCAGCGTGTCCCGCTCCGCCTCCATCTCCGCTCGCCGCGTCTCGAGCTCGGCCTTCGCCTCGTCCAGCTCGGATCGGTCGTGCTCGAGCTCGGCGCGATGGGCCTCGATCGAAGCCCGCTCCTCCTCCAGCGCCTTCCGCAGGTCCTCCAGCGCCTTCCGCTGCTCGTCGTGGGCTTCCTCGTTCTCGAGGATCGACCGTCGCTCGGCGTCCAGGGTGCGGATCCGCTCCTCGAGGGTCTGCTCGCGCTGCTCGATCAGGCCGGCCTGGCCCTCGAGACCCTCGCGCCGCTCCTCCATCGCCCGCTCGCGTGCCTCGACCTCCGCCGCGCGCTCCTCGAGCTGCCGCTCGAGCTCCTCCGCCTTCCGCGTGCGCTCCTCGAGCTCCCTCTCGCGCTCCTCGTTCGCGGCCTCCGCCTCGCCGGCCTCGCTGCGGCCGGCCAGGGCCTTGGCGTGCTCGCGCTCGAGCGTCCGGAGCCGCTCTTCTGTCCTCCGGAGCGACTCGCGGGTGGTCCACTCGTCGGTGACGTTCCGCGCGCTCCAGAAGAGGTGCGTGGAGGCTCCTTCGGCGTCGAGGATCGGCGTGATCGCCGCGTCGAGGACCACGTCCTCGTCCCCCACGCGGAGATGCTCCTGGTACCGGAGCGGTCCCTTCCGTTCGGTCGCCTCCTGGCACCGGCGCCCGAACCGCGAGAGGATCTCGGGGGGGAGGATCTGCTCGATCGTGCGCCCCTGCACGGCCGCGAGGCTCGGGGCGGTCGGGAAGGAGCTGATGGCCGTCTGACAGCG
>DASUTW010000116.1:0-5942 GCA_036374395.1 Actinomycetota bacterium | reverse complement strand
GCTGCGGTGGCGACGACGAGGACGATGACCTTCCTCACGTGCCCCCCTGGGATCTCGCTTCGGCGCCGGAAGGCGCTACCTGGACGGCGTGGGCGGGTCGCCGGCCGGCCGGCTCTCGTCGGCCTCCCGGAGTTCTTCCTCCTCGGCCTCCTCGTCCAGGCCCTTTTTGAACTCCTTGGTGGAGCGCCCCAGCGACCGAGCCATCTCGGGGAGGCGCTTCGCGCCGAAGAGCAGGAGGACGACGACGAGGATGATGATGAGCTCGCCGAGACCCGGCGTCCACACCGCGACGGTTTCCATGCAGCCAGGATACACCCCCCCGCCCGTCATGCGACCGGGCATCTCTGTGGTAGGCTCCCGCAAGAAGCTTCCCTTTAAGTCCGGTCCCGTGAGGCCGGGAAGGAGCGTGCAGCGTGGAGAGGAAGGGCGCCCCGCCGTGTCGCGGTGGGGCGTTCTCGCGTCCGGGAGCGGGTCGTGGCCTTCACGGCTAGCGGCGTCGTGCTCGACGCCGACGGCGTGCGCCGCGCCCTGACGCGCATCGCCCATGAGATCCTGGAGCGGAACGCCGGGGCGGCCGACCTCGTCCTCGTGGGGATCGCCGCCAGGGGCGACGATCTGGCCCGCCGCATCGCCGAGGAGCTCCGCCGGATCGAGGACGTGGACGTCCCCGTGGGCGTCCTCGACATCAGCTTCTACCGCGACGACATCGGGCTCCGGGCCGAGGCGCCGGAGGTGCACGAGACCCGCATCGACTTCGACGTCACCGGGCGCACGGTCGTGCTCGTGGACGACGTGCTGTTCACCGGCCGGACGATCCGCGCCGCGATGGACGCCCTCGTGGACTTCGGACGGCCCCGCGCGATCCAGCTCGCCGTGCTCGTGGACCGGGGCCACCGCGAGCTCCCGATCCGAGCCGACTTCGTGGGCAAGAACATCCCGACCCGGACGGAGGATCAGGTCCGGGTCCTGACGTCCGAGACCGACGGCGCCGACGCCGTCGAGGTGGGGGAGGAGACATGATCAGGGACCTCTTGTCGATCACGCAGCTTTCGGCCGAGGACGTCACCCGGATCCTCGACACGGCCGATTCGTTCCGCGAGGTGGGGACCCGCGTGATCAAGAAGGTGCCGGCCCTGCGAGGGCGGACCGTCGTCAACCTCTTCTACGAGAACTCCACCCGGACCCGCATCTCGTTCGAGCTCGCCGCGAAGCGGCTGTCCGCGGACGTGATCAACTTCTCGACCTCTGGGTCGTCGGTCTCGAAGGGCGAGAGCCTGAAGGACACGGCGCTTACGCTCCAGGCGATGGGGGCCGACGCCATCGTGATCCGGCACTCCTCCTCGGGCGCGCCGTACACGCTGAGTCGTTGGGTCGACGCGCGAGTCCTCAACGCGGGCGACGGGACCCACGAGCACCCCACGCAGGCCCTGCTCGACCTCTACACGATTCGGGAGCACTTCCCGTCGTTCGAGGGGCTGAAGGTGGCGATCGTGGGCGACGTCCGACACTCGAGGGTGGCTCGATCGGGCGTGCTGGCCCTGACGAAGATGGGGGCCGATGTGACGCTCGTGGGCCCGCCCACGCTGATCCCGCCCGAGGCACCGTCCTGGGGCGCCGAGGTCTCCTACGAGCTCGACCCCGTCCTCCCCAAGCTCGACGTCTGCTACATGCTGAGGGTCCAGCGGGAGCGGCAGCGCCAGCAGTTCTTCCCCACGGTGCGCGAGTACTCGCAGCGGTACGGGCTCTCCGCGGAGCGCGTGGCCGCCCTACCCGACGTGGCGCTGATCATGCACCCCGGCCCCATGAACCGCGGCGTCGAGATCGCCTCCGACGTGGCCGACCTCCCGCGCTCGCTGATCGTGGATCAGGTCACGAACGGGATCGCGGTGCGGATGGCGCTCCTCTACCTGATCATCGGGGTGGAGGGTGAGCAGAAGGAGGCGAGCTGATGGCGAAGATCCTCTTCCGCGGAGGGAGGGTCGTCGATCCGGCGTCGGGCCTGGACGGCCCGGCCGACGTGCTCGTGGCGGACACCCTCGTCGAGGAGGTCGGTCCTGAGCTGTCCCCGTCGGGCGCCGAGGTGGTGGACTGCGACGGCCTCGTCGTGGCGCCGGGGCTCGTGGACCTCCACACGCACCTGCGCGAGCCCGGCCGCGAGGACGCCGAGACGATCGAGACGGGCAGCCGCGCGGCGGCGCTGGGCGGGTACACGGCGGTGGTGGCGATGCCGAACACCGACCCGGTGGCCGACCAGCTCGCCGTCGTCCTGGAGGTGGCCGCGCGCGGCGAGAAGGCGGGGATGGTCGAGGTGATCCCCGCGTCGGCGATCACGAAGGGGCTGGAGGGGGAGTCGCTCGTCGAGATGGGCGAGCTGGCCGCGGCCGGCGTCCGTCTGTTCACCGACGACCACCGGTCGGTGCAGTCGGCCCGCACGATGCGGCTGGCGCTCGAGTACGCGAAGGCCTTCGACGTGGTGATCTGCCAGCACGCCCAGGACGACACGCTGGCCGAGGAGGCCCAGATGCACGAGGGCCACTACTCGGCGCTGCTCGGCCTCCGAGGCTTCCCCCGCGAGGGCGAGGAGGTCACGGTGGCCCGGGACATCCTCCTCGCTCGGCTCACCGGGGGCCGGCTCCACGTCACCCACACCTCGTCGGCGGGATCGGTGGAGCTGATCAGGCGGGCCCGAGCCGAGGGGGTGCGGGTCACGGCCGACGCCACCCCCCACCACCTCGCCCTCACCGACGAGGCCCTGGTCACGTACGACACAAGGTTCAAGGTGAACCCCCCGATCCGGTCCGAGGAGGATCGCGACGGTCTCCGGCAGGGGCTGGCCGACGGGACGATCGACGCCGTGGCCACCGATCACGCCCCCCACGCCGTCGAGGACAAGGAGGTCGAGTTCGACCACGCTCGCCCCGGGACGACCGGCCTGGAGACGGCGCTGGCGGTCGTGGTTACCGAGCTCGTGGAGCCCGGCCTGCTCGACCTGCCGAGCGCGATCCGGGCGATGTCCACGGAGCCGGCGCGGATGCTGGGCCTCCACGAGCAGGGCGGGCCCCTCGAGCCGGGGCAGGCGGCCAACCTCGTCGTCTTCGACCCGGCCGAGGCCTGGACCGTGGGGGAGCGGCCGTTCGCGACGAAGGGCCGCAACTCGGCCTTCCTGGGCCACAGCCTCCGCGGGCGCGTCCGACACACCTTGCTGCGGGGCGCGTTCACGGTGCGCGAGGGGGAGGCCGCCGGCTGAAGCCTCAGCCGGCGGCCTCCCGAGGCCTACCGCCGTCCTCGCGCCATTGAGAGCTAGGGCCGCTCGCAGCCCAGGATCACGTCGTTGCCCGGCCCCGGCCGGCCGATGGGAGGGGCGTTCGTGGGGTCTTCCTGCCCCGCGGCCTGCTCCACCGTCACGGTGAGGTGGGACGCCGTCATCGAGGCGTCGATCTCGAACCCTGGATTGCCCGCCGGGTCGACGTCGTCGAGCGCGACCCAGGCCGGCAGGGCGGGCAGCATGAGCCCGATCGTTCCGCACGCCGCCCTCAGGGCCCTGAGGGCCCGTCCTCTCCTCGAGATCCCGCGCGTGGTCCGCCTCTCCGTCCCCGACCGGCCTCAACGTATCCATGTCGCGTCGATTCAGCTCGACGCAGCAGCTCATCGCTCCTCGGGGCGGACGGCGACGTCTCGATCGGGCTTGCGCAGGAGGTCCCGAGCGAGCAGGAGTACCATGCCCACCTCGGACGGGGAGTAGGCTCGGTGCCGTGATCCGCAAGAAGTGCGAAGTCCTCAGCTCGCGGCGTGCTGGCGTGTACCACACGCTGACCCTGGTGGCGCCGGAGATCGCCGAGGTGGCACGCCCCGGCCAGTTCGTGCAGATCGCCGTCCCCGAGGGCCGCGAGTTCCTGCTGCGCCGTCCCTTCTCGATCCACGAGGCGTCCAGGCGTGGAGGTTGGGCAGGCACCCTGGAGCTCGCCTTCCTGGGGACGGGCCCGGGCACCACCTGGCTGACGCAGGTCCAGCCGCACGACTTCCTCGACGTGATCGGGCCGCTCGGGAAGCCCTTCCCGTACCCGCGACAGCTGACGAACTGCCTCCTGGTCGGTGGGGGCTACGGGGCGGCCCCCCTCTACTTCCTGGCGAAGGAGCTGAACGCCCGTCAGAAGCGCGTGGACATGATCATCGGGGCCCGCGACCAGGACCGCGTCTTCAAGCAGGTCGAGGCGAAGCGTCTCTCGGTGTCGATCGGGATCACGACCGAGGACGGCAGCCTCGGCGACCGAGGCCGCGTCACCGACATCCTCCCCGGGATGGTGTCGCGAACGGGCGCCGAGGTGGTGTACGCGTGCGGCCCGAACGCGATGCTCCGGGCGGTGGCGGCGTACTGCGCCGACCACGGGATCCCGTGCCAGGTGGCCGTGGAGGAGCTGATGGCGTGCGGCCTGGGCGTCTGCTGGACCTGCACGGTCCCGGTGATCCGCCGGGATGGGTCCGGCTGGGACAACCTCCGGACGTGCGTGGAGGGCCCGGTCTTCAACGGTGCGCGCGTCTGGTGGGAGAAGTGGCTCCGGGAGCCCTCTGTCCCCACGCAGACCCCTCCCCACGGGTTCCGCATGGAGGAGGCGGGAGTGGGAGGTGAGCCGTGGCCCGAGCACGAGTGAGCCTCGGGGTCGATCTGGGGGGCGTGCAGCTCCCCACCCCCGTGCTCGGGGCCTCCGGGACGTTCGGGTCCGGCCGCGAGCTCGCGCCCGTCCTCGATCTCTCCAAGGTCGGGGGGATCGTCACGAAGAGCGTCACGCTCCGCCCGGTGAAGGGGCTCCCCACCCCCCGCATGGTCGAGACCCCGTCGGGCATGCTGAACGCGATCGGCCTCCAGAACCCCGGCATCGACGAGTTCCTCGAGAAGGAGGGACCCTTCATCCGTGGGGTGGGCGTCCCGGTCATCCTCTCGATCGCGGGGAAGTCGGTGGAGGAGTTCGTCCAGGTGGCGATGCGCGCCCAGCACGTCCCCGGGGTCGTGGCGCTGGAGGCCAACATCTCCTGCCCCAACGTCGAGCGGCGCAACCAGGTCTTCGCCTGCCACCCGGACGCGGCGGCCGAGGTCGTGGGGGCGGTGGCCAGGCTCTCTCGGCTGCCGGTCTTCGCCAAGCTCACGCCCGACGTCACCGACATCGTCGAGGTGGCCGACGCCTGCGTCCGCGCCGGCGCCCACGGGATCTCGCTCATCAACACGCTGCTGGCGATGGCGATCGACGTGGAGACGTTCCGCCCCAGGCTGGGCGGGGTGACGGGCGGGCTGTCGGGCCCCGCGATCCGGCCGGTGGCCGTGCGCGCCGTCTATCAGGTGGCGCGGGCGCTCCCCGAGGTCCCCATCATCGGGATGGGAGGGATCCGCAGCGCCCGGGACGCGGTCGAGTTCCTGCTCGCGGGCGCCTGGGCCGTGGCGGTGGGGACGGCGAGCTTCTGGAACCCCGAGTCCGTGGTCGATGTGGGCCGCGGGATCGGGGAGCTCCTGGTCCGCCGCGGGCTGCGGAGCCCGGCGGATCTGCGGGCTCGGGTGGTGGTGGAGGAAGAGGAGGCCGGTGAGCCGGCTCATCGTGGCGGCTGACGTCCCATCGGTGGCCGCCGCGGAGGAGCTGGCCCGCTCCCTGGCCGGCACCGTGGGCATGGTCAAGGTGGGCCTCGAGCTCTACGCGGCGGAGGGCCCCGAGGCCGTCCGCCGCCTCCGGGGGCACCTCCCCGTCTTCCTCGACCTGAAGCTGCACGACATCCCCACGACCGTGGGGCGGGCCTCCCGCGTCGTGGGACGGCTCGGCGCCGCGATGCTGACGGTGCACGCGCTGGGCGGCCCCGAGATGATTGCCGCGGCCGTGCGCGGGACCGCCGAGGGGGCGGCCGAGGAGGGGATGGAGCCCCCCGAGGTGATCGCGGTCACGGTGCTGTCCAGCCTGGCG
>DASUTW010000115.1:0-2224 GCA_036374395.1 Actinomycetota bacterium | reverse complement strand
GAGCGCTGCTCGGCGAGCTGACGCTCCTCGTCTCGGAGCCTCGCCGCCGTCTCGAAGTCCTGCGCGTCGATCGAGGACTCCTTGCGCATCCGCACGTCGGCGATCTTCTCGTCGAACTCCCTGACGTCGGGAGGCGCGGTCATCCGACGGATCCGCATCCTCGAGCCGGCCTCGTCGATCAGATCGATCGCCTTGTCCGGCAGGAACCGGTCCGAGATGTAGCGGTCGGAGAGGTTCGCCGCGGCCACGAGGGCGTCGTCGGTGAACGACACGCGGTGGTGCGCCTCGTAGCGGTCACGCAGCCCCTTGAGGATGTCGATCGTGTGAGCGACGCTCGGCTCGCTCACGTCGATCGGCTGGAACCGGCGCTCGAGGGCGGCGTCCTTCTCCAAGTGCTTGCGGTACTCGTCCCGGGTCGTGGCGCCGATCGTCTGGAGCTCGCCGCGGGCCAGCATCGGCTTGAGGATCGAGGCCGCGTCGATCGCGCCCTCGGCCGCGCCGGCGCCCACCAGCGTGTGCAGCTCATCGATGAACAAGATGATGTCGCCGCGGGTCTTGATCTCCTTCAGCACCTTCTTCAGGCGCTCCTCGAAGTCGCCACGGTACCGCGACCCCGCCACGAGCGCCCCGAGGTCGAGCGTGTAGATCTGCTTGTCCTTGATCGTCTCGGGCACCTCGCCCTTCGTGATCGCCTGGGCCAGTCCTTCGACCACGGCCGTCTTGCCGACGCCCGGGTCCCCGATCAGCACCGGGTTGTTCTTGGTGCGCCGGGACAGGACCTGCATCACGCGCTCGATCTCCTTCTCGCGCCCGATGACCGGGTCGAGCTTGACCTCGCGAGCCAGCTGGGTGAGGTTCCGGCCGAACTGGTCGAGGACCATCGACCCCTGCGGCGACGGCTCCCCGGGCGCGCCGGCGGTGGCCTCCTTGCCCGTGTAGCCGGACAGGAGCTGGATCACCTGCTGGCGGACGCGGTTCAGGTCCGCCCCGAGCTTCTGGAGCACCTTGGCGGCCACGCCCTCTCCCTCCCGGATCAGGCCCAGGAGGATGTGCTCGGTCCCGATGTAGTTGTGGCCCAGCTGGAGCGCCTCGCGCAGCGAGAGCTCCAGCACCTTCTTGGCCCGCGGCGTGAACGGGATGTGGCCCGTCGGCGCCGACTGCCCCTGGCCGATGATGTCCTCGACCTGCTGGCGGACGGCCTCCAGGGAGATCCCCAGCGACTCGAGCGCCTTGGCGGCCACGCCCTCACCCTCGTGGATCAGGCCGAGGAGGATGTGCTCGGTCCCGATGTAGTTGTGGTTCAGGAGCCGCGCTTCCTCCTGGGCCAGGACGACGACCCTGCGGGCCCTGTCGGTGAACCGCTCAAACATTCGTTCTCCCTCTGGGCCGGTCATCCCGGCCCTGTCGGGTCCCCTCGGGGATCCGTGGACTCCGTCCTACCCCCGAGGCGTCTCGGGCGCTCCCACCCTTCGGAGCGCCCGATGGTGCCGATTATACCCCCGGCCTCCGGCATGCCCCGTTGCCTGGACGTTCCATCGGCACGCCGAGGCCGACACCGTAGGTCAACGCGGGCCGATCGCGGGCTGTTCCCTCAGCCGGTGCCCAGGTCCTCGTCCTTGTCCAGGCGCTCCTTCACCGCGCCGGCGGCCTTCTCGACGCCCCCCTGGACCGCGGTGAGCCCCTCACGAGTCGCGGTCCCCACCAGCCCTTTTCCCCGTTCGACGGCCTCCTGGACCCGGGGGTTCCCCATGAGGTCCTGCCAGGACTGGCGGAGCTCCTCGTATCGCTCGCGCCCGGCCTTGGTGCCGAGCACGTAGCCGACGCCGAACCCGATGATCATGCCGGTCTTGAATCCCATCGCGCCCTCCTTGTCGCCCGCACCATTCCCTCGCGATCATGGCCACAAACGAGCCGACCTCACGGGACCCTAGCAGGTTCGGTTAGGCTCATGCGGGGGAGGACTCCGGCCAGGAAGGAGGAGTCGAGATGGGCGAGGATCGCCACAGCCACGAGGCCACGGTGCACGCCCACGAGCACGTGCACATGACCCACTACGCTCGGCCGGACGAGGAGGCCACGCACCTCGAGGCCACCCACGAGCACGAGCACAACCACCCCGCGCTCGAGCACGTCCACGAGGCGCACGAGGACGCGGAGAAGGAGCACCTGCGGGAGGCGCACATCCACGACCACGCCTCCCCGGCACAGTCCCCGGCGTGATGGC
>DASUTW010000114.1:0-14771 GCA_036374395.1 Actinomycetota bacterium | reverse complement strand
CCCCCCCACCGCCTCCGAGGACGAGGGAGGGCGCGATGAAGTCCCGGGGAGAGCGGTTGCGCGGATGGTTCGCTCATCGGCGACGTCACGCGGCACATGGAGCTGCGGAGCAGAACACGCTCTCGCTGGCCGTGCTGATCGTCGGGGCCACGTCCCTCGTCATCGTGCTGCTCGGCATCCCGCTCGTCATCACGGCCCGGGGATGGATCCCCGACGCGACGATCCTGGAGAGCATCCAGAGCGGCCCCGCGACCACGCTGCTGTTCGCGGCCGTGGCCGCGGGGCTTGTGGCGTCGGCGGTGGGCTTCGGCATCTACCGCCGGATGCCGACCAAGCCCGCCAGGAAGGCGGCGATCTCGGGGGCCGCGCTGGGCGTCCAGGCGGTGGTGGCCGCCGGCCTCCTGCTCCTGGTCCGCTCGGGGGAGAACTTCGCCTTCCTCGTCCGCCAGAACCTGCGCTTCGAGGTGCTCGAGGGGTTCCTGCCCGACTTCATCACGGCGATCAAGAACACGATCCTGCTGGCGTTCTTCGGAGAGGTGGGGGGGATCGTGATCGGCTTGATCCTGGCGATGATGGCGCTCTCACAGCACGCCGTGGTCCGGGCCCCGGCCCGGGCCTACATCAACTTCTTCCGGGGGACGCCCCTCCTCTGGCAGCTCTCGTTCTTCTACCTGGGCTTCGTCCTGGGCCTCGGGCTG
The DNA here is from genome assembly GCA_036374395.1 of Actinomycetota bacterium. Taxonomy (GTDB): domain Bacteria; phylum Actinomycetota; class UBA4738; order UBA4738; family CALAEC01; genus DASUTW01. The sequence goes on along the minus strand of DASUTW010000114.1, from coordinate 14,073 downwards.
GCTCAGACGGTCACCGTGTTCCAGGCCGCCGTGTTCATCTTCGCCCTCAACGCGGGCGCGTACACGGCCGAGGTGTTCCGCGCCGGAATCCAGTCGATCGAGCGGGGGCAGATGGAGGCAGCCCGATCGCTGGGCATGACGTACTTCCAGGCGATGCGCTACGCGATCTTACCGCAGGCGTTCCGACGGGTGATCCCGCCGCTCACGAACGAGTTCATCATCCTGATCAAGGACACCTCGCTCGTGACCCTGCTCGGGCTTACCGCGGACCAGCGTGAGCTCCTGACGTGGGCCCGCGACCTCTACGCGGAGACCTTCAACGCCACGCCGTGGCTCGCGGCTGCGGCCGGCTACATGATCGTGACGCTGCCCATGATCCGCGCCGTGAGCTGGCTGGAGCGGAAGCTCCGCAGCGGGCTCGTGGGGGTGGGGGCGTGAACCCCGACGGCACGCTGGTGCGCCTCGAGGGCATCAACAAGTGGTTCGGCGAGAACCACGTCCTGCGCGACGTCGACCTCGCGGTGAACCCTCAGGACGTGCTCGTGCTGATCGGCCCCTCGGGCTCGGGGAAGTCCACCCTCCTGCGCACGATCAACCTGCTGGAGGAGCCCCAGGAGGGCAGCGTGATCTGGGACGGGAAGGACATCACCGACGTCCGTGCCGACGTCGACGACGTTCGCACCGAGATCGGGATCGTGTTCCAGTCGTTCAACCTCTTCCCGCACATGACGGCCCTGAGGAACGTGACGATCGCCCTGCGGAAGGTCCTGAGGCTGGACGACTCGGCGGCCGAGGAGCGCGCCCGGGAGCAGCTCGACCACGTGGGGTTGGCGGAGAAGGCCGACTCCTACCCATCGCAGCTCTCCGGGGGTCAGCAGCAGCGGGTGGCGATCGCGCGGGCGCTGGCGATGCGTCCCAAGCTGATGCTGTTCGACGAGGTCACGTCGGCGCTCGACCCCGAGCTCGTCAAGGAGGTCCTCGACGTGATGCAGCGGCTTGCCTCCGAGGGCATGACGATGGTGATCGTGTCGCACGAGATGGGGTTCGCCCGAGAGGTGGGCAACCGGTTGGTCTTCATCGACGAGGGCCGGATCCTGGAGGAGGGGCGACCCCAGGAGATGTTCGCCGAGCCCCAGCACGAGCGGACCCGCTCGTTCCTCTCGCGGATCATCGCCTGAGGGGCCGTACGCTCGGCGGGCTCGAGGTGCCTTTGGAGCCGCTCACGCCTTCCCCATACGCGAGCGTTGTCTACTCGGCACCTCGAGCCCGCCAAAACGAAGGTCCCGAGCAACCCTCGGCACTCCCCGGCCGGGGCCGGGCGTCTCGGCGGGCGTCCGGAAGGTCGGTCTGGGCTCGCCGTCCGGGCCGGGGCCCGTCCGGTGGCCTGCTCCGCTCCTCCGGAGCCCCCGAGTCGGTCGTCCCTCCGGCCGCTCGGGACCGAGGGGGAAACTAGCAGGGCGGCGAAGGCGGAGTCAAGGAACGGAGATAGGCTGTCCCGCAACGGCTCTCGGGCAACGGCCCAGGTCGCGGGCGGGTCGCCCCGCCGGAAAAATCTGGGCCGCCGAGCGGATCCGAGTGACAAAACCCTAGGAACGGGGTGGTCAGCCGACGCGCTCCACGACGGCGAACGCGACGGGGGCCAGGACGAGCGCCGGCAGGAGGTTCCCCACCCGCACCTCGCGGATCTCGAGGAGGCGGAGGCCGATGCCGACGATGATGACGCCCCCGGCCGCGGTCATCGCCTCCACGACCACGTCGGTGAAGATCGAGGCCGCGGTCGCGGCCGTGAGCGACAGCGCGCCCTGGTAGACGAGGACGGTGATGGTCGAGAACCCCACGCCCCAGCCCAGGGCCGAGGCGAACGCGACGGCCGCGAACCCGTCGAGGGTGGCCTTGATCGCCAGGAGCTGAAAGTCGCCCGTCGTCCCGTCCTGGATGGCCCCCAGGATCGTCAGGGGTCCCACGCAGAACACGAGCGAGGCCACGACGAAGCCCTCGGTGAACCTGGCCTGGCCCCCGCCGAACCTGGCCTTGAGGCGGTCGCCGACCCCGTTGAGGCCCCGCTCGATGTGGAGGAGCTCGCCCAGGATCCCCCCGACGAGGACGGCTCCCATGACGAGGATCGCGCTGGCGCGCGTCGTCTCCGATAGGGGGGCCCGGAAGGTGTGCAGCCCGGCATCCAGGCCGACGAGCAGGGTGATCAGGCCGAGCGAGTGGAGGACCGTCTCGCGGATCCGCTCGGGGAGGCGGTCTCCGAAGAGGGTCCCGGCCAGGGTCCCGGCCAGGACCGTGGCCACGTTGATGAGCGTGCCGATCATCCGGGAACGGCGTCCCGGATCACCAGCGTCAGCGTGCCCACGGCGACGAGCCGCCCCCCGTCGTCCTCGACCCGTATCTCCCACAGAGCGATCGTGCGGCCGACGTGGAGGGGCACCCCCGTCGCGGTGACGTGCCCCTCGCGGACCGCGCGGAGATGGTTCACGGACAGCTGGACCCCCACGGGGCGCCGATCGAGCCCGACGTGGATCGAAGTCCCGAAGGATCCCACCGTCTCGCAGAGCGCCGCCGTGGCCCCTCCGTGGAGGATGCCGTAGGGCTGGGTGTTGCCGGCCACGGGGATCCGTGCCACGAGCCGGTCCAGCCCGACCTCGAGCCACTCCAGCTCGATGCGCTCCAGGAAGGTGCCCCTCCCGATCTCCCCGGCCGTGGCCAGGGCCTGCTCCCGCGTGAACCCGGGAGGCGTGCGGTTCTCGCTCATCGGCGGGAGTCTAACCGAGCCCGCTCGGGCTCAGGAGGTCCGGACCCAGAGGTTGTCGGCGATCTCCGGCCCGAGGGCGACGCGATCTCCGTCCACCTCGAGGGTCCGGGTGCCGTCGGGGCCCACCGAGGCCACGGTGAGGCCGGCCCCGGGCATCAGGCCGCTGTCCTGCAGGAACCGCATCACGTCCAGGTCGAGCTCCAGGTCCTCGGTGAGCCGCTCCAGCCGCCCCGAGGCCCCTTCGGGCAGCGCCGGGAGCGGACGGAGGTCCCGCTGGTCCACCGGCCGCCTCGTCCCGGGGATCGGGTTGCCGTGGACGCACGTGGCGGGGTCGCCGAGCATGGCCACGAACCGCTCCTCGACGGCGGACGAGATCGCCCGGCCCCAGACGGTCGCCTCCTCGTGGGACAGGTACCAGGGGAGACCGACGACCTCGACGAGGAACCGTTCGGCGAGCCGGTGACGGCGCACCAGGGTCTCGGCCAGGGCCCGCCCGTCGGCCGTGAAGACGAGCCTGCGGTCGGCGCCGACCTCCACCAGCTCCCGCTGGACGAGACGCTTCACGGCCTCCGAGACCGAGGCCGGCGTGATGCCCAGCCATTCGGCGATCCGGGCCTGCTGGGTGGGGATCCCCTCCTCGGCCATCTCGTAGATCGCCTCGAGGTAGTCCTCCTGATGGGAGCCCCCGGCCGTCATGGAGGAGAGTCTACAATCGGCACGCGTGGGGACCGAGCGACTCTTCCTGCTGGACGGGCACAGCCTCTCCTACCGAGCCTTCTTCGCGCTCCCACCCGACCTGGCCACCACCACGGGGCAGGTGACGAACGCCGTCTACGGCTTCACCTCGATGCTGATCAAGCTCCTGGCGGAGGAGCATCCCGAGTACGTGGCGGTGGCGTTCGACAAGGGGAGGCCGACGGTCCGCCTCGAGCAGTACGCCGAGTACAAGGCGGGGCGAGCGGAGACCCCCGACGAGTTCCGCCAGCAGCTCCCCCTGATCCGCGAGGTGCTGGAGACCCTGCGGATCCCGATCATCGAGGTCGAGGGCCACGAGGCCGACGACGCGATCGCCACGATCGCCGAGCGGGCCGCGGAGAAGGGGCTCGAGGTCGTGATCGTCACGGCCGACCGCGACTTCTTCCAGCTCGTGCGGCCCGGGATCCGCGTGAAGTTCAACCGCAAGGGGATCTCGGACATCGTCGACTACGACGAGAAGGCGGTGACCGAGCGGTTCGGCGTGCCCCCGGACAAGTACGTGGAGCTCGTGGCGTTGAAGGGCGATACGTCCGACAACATCCCCGGCGTGCCGGGGGTGGGGGACAAGACGGCCGCGAAGCTGATCACCGAGCACGGGACGGTCGAGGAGGTCCTGGAGCACGCCGCGGACCTCACCCCGAAGCTCCGGGCGGGGATCGAGGAGGCGGGCGACGACCTCCTCCGGAACCGGGAGCTCGTGCGGCTCGTCACGGATCTGGACCTCGACATCGAGCCTCAGGAGTGCCGGGTGGGGGAGTGGGACCAGGACCAGATCCGAACGCTCTTTAACGCCCTGGAGTTCCGCTCCCTCCTGGAGCGCCTCCAGGAGGTGGGCGAGCCGCGGCCGGCCGCGGCCGACGTCGAGCTCAGGATCGAGGAGGGCGACGCGGACGCGGTGGCCACCGTGCTGGAGCGGCCGCGGCCGGCCGCGGTGGCGCTCCGCGCGACGGAAGGCGGCCCGTCGGCGATCGCGGTCTCGGCGGGGGATGGACGGGCGGTGCACGCACCCCTCGACGGCTCGCTCCCCGAGCCCCTCCGCGCGTGGCTCGAGGCCCCCGACCGACCGATCTGGGTGCACGACGCCAAGGAGCTCCAGGCGGCGCTGCTGCCGATCGGCGTGGAGGCGGCCGGCATCGCCGTCGACACGATGCTGGCCGGCTACCTCCTGGATCCCGCCGAGGCCTCCTACCCGATCGGGGCCCTCTCCGAGCGGTACCTCGGCGTCGACCTGGTGGGGGAGGCGACCGAGACCCCCGAGGAGGACGGCCAGCTCGCCCTGCAGGAGGATGACCGGGGGCCGCTGGCGGCGGAGGCCGCGGCGGTGGCGATCCTGGCCCCCCTGATGGCCGAGCGGCTCGAGCGGCAGGGCGCCGCCGACCTGCTCCGCGACGTCGAGTTGCCCCTGGCCACGGTGCTGGCCCGGATGCAGGCCGCCGGGGTGAAGATCGACGTCCCGTACCTCCAGGAGATGTCCGAGTCCCTCGGCGACCGGATGCGGACGCTCGAGTCCGAGCTCTACGAGCACGCCGGCGAGGAGTTCAACCTCAACTCGCCGCCCCAGCTCCGGGTGATCCTCTACGAGAAGCTCGGGCTGACCCCGGGGAAACGGACGAAGACCGGCTACTCGACCGACGCCGCCACGCTGGAGAAGCTGCGGCACCAGCACCCGATCGTGGAGGCGCTGCTCTCGTATCGGGAGCTGGCCAAGCTGAAGTCCACCTACCTCGACGCGCTCCCGCCGCTCGTGAGCCCGGCCACGGGTCGCGTCCACACCACCTTCAGCCAGGTGGCGGCGGCGACCGGCCGGCTGTCCTCGCTCAACCCGAACCTCCAGAACATCCCCGTGCGCGGGGAGCAGGGGCGGGAGATCCGCAAGGCCTTCATCGCCGAGGAGGGCCGGGTCCTGCTCGTGGCCGACTACTCCCAGATCGAGCTGAGGGTCCTGGCGCACCTCTCGGGCGACGAGGCGCTCGGGGCGGCGTTCGCCGAGGACGCCGACATCCACTCGGCCACCGCCGCGAAGGTGTTCGGCCTCCCGCCCGAGCAGGTCGACTCGGAGCTGCGCCGCCGAGCCAAGGTCGTCAACTACGGGCTGGCCTACGGCATGAACGCCTACGGGCTGGCCACCCGCCTGGGGATCCCCCCCGACGAGGCCAAGGAGTTCATCGACGCCTACTTCGAGGGGTTCCCGCGGGTGCGGGAGTTCCTCGATCACCAGGTGACGATGGCGGCGGCGGAGGGATTCACCCAGACGATCCTGGGCCGGCGCCGCTACCTCCCCGAGCTGCAGTCGCCGAACCCGCGGGTGCGCGACCTGGGGCGCCGCATGGCGCTCAACGCCCCGATCCAGGGCTCCGCCGCCGACATCATCAAGTTGGCGATGATCCGCGTGGACCAGCGGGTCGTCGACCTGCCGGCAACGATGGTACTCACCGTCCACGACGAGCTGGTCCTGGAGGTGGAGGAGGCGTCGGTGGAGGAGGTGGCCGCAGCCGTCCGCGAGGAGATGTCCTCGGCCTACGAGCTCTCGGTGCCGCTGCGGGTGGACGTCGGGAGCGGGCCCACGTGGGCCGACGCGACCCCGGAGGGCCACTGACGCGATTGACGGCATCTTCGCAGGTCCCCTAAGATGTTCGGGCCCTTCGGGGCGCAGTCTGCGTGCCCGGATCCCTCACCTCGATCCGGTTCCGCGTGAGCGCCGCTGCGCAGGGGCAGAGAGGAGCTGATCGGAGATCGAAGAGACGAACCAGAGGGATGGCGTCGCCCCGGACCAGGACGACCTGACGCCCGAGGAGCTGGCCAAGGCCATCGAGGAATCCGTCAAGGACCTGAACGACGGCGACCTCGTATCCGGGCAGGTGGTCCGGATCGACCCCGACGAGGTGCTCCTGGACATCGGCTACAAGTCCGAGGGGGTGATCCCCACCAAGGAGCTCTCGATCCGGCACGACGTGGATCCCTCCGAGGAGGTCTCGATCGGCGACGAGCTCGAGGCCCTCGTCCTCCAGAAGGAGGACAAGGAGGGGCGCCTCATCCTCTCCAAGAAGCGTGCGCAGTACGAGCGGGCCTGGGGCCGCATCGAGGAGGTCATGGAGTCCGGCGGCACGATCGAGGGCCCCGTGATCGAGGTGGTCAAGGGCGGCCTCATCCTCGACATCGGCCTCCGCGGGTTCCTGCCGGCCTCGCTCGTGGATCTCCGTCGGGTACGCGACCTGCATCCGTTCGTGGGGCAGGTTCTCGAGTGCAAGATCATCGAGCTCGACCGCAACCGGAACAACGTGGTCCTGTCGCGGCGGGCGTTCCTGGAGGAGTCGCAGAGCGAGAGCCGCAAGAAGGTGCTCGAGTCGCTCCAGCCGGGGGAGCGGCGGACGGGGAAGGTCTCCTCGATCGTGAACTTCGGCGCCTTCGTGGACCTGGGCGGGGTGGACGGCCTGGTGCACGTCTCCGAGCTCTCCTGGCGCCACGTCGAGCATCCCGGCGAGGTCGTCTCCGTGGGCGAGGAGGTCGAGGTGGAGGTCCTCGACGTCAACCTGGAGCGGGAGCGGGTCTCGCTCTCGCTGAAGGCCACCCAGGAAGACCCCTGGAAGGAGTTCGAGCGGAAGTACAACGCCGGCGAGGTGATCGAGGGCGAGGTCACGAAGCTGGTGCCGTTCGGCGCCTTCGTGCGTGTGGCCGACGACATCGAGGGGCTGGTCCACATCAGCGAGCTGTCCGACGCGCACGTGGAGTCGGCCGACGAGGTCGTGAACGTCGGCGACCGCGTCCGGGTGAAGGTCGTGGACGTGGACGTCTCCCGGCGGCGGATCTCGCTCTCGATGCGGCGCGTCGAGGGCGACGCCATCATCACGCCGGAGTTCGAGCCGGAGCCCGACGAGGTCGTGCCCGAGGCCCCGGCGGAGGCCGAGCCGGAGCCCGAGGAGCCGGTCGAGGAGGCACTGCAGCCCGAGCCCGAGGCTGAGCCCCGGGCCGAGGCCGCTCCCCAGGCCGAGGCCGAGCCGGAGGAGCCGGAGGCCGAGCCGGAGATCACCCCCGAGGAGCCCCCGGCCGCGGAGGACGCGGGCCAGGACGAGGAGGACGTCTCCCTCGAGGACATCGTGGCCGACCTCCGCCGCCGCGAAGGCCGCCAGTAGGCCCCTCCCCATGCTCCTGGTCGGCCTCACGGGCGGCCTCGGAGCCGGCAAGTCCACCGTGGCCCGCATGCTGGCGGAGCGGGGGGCCGTGATCGTGGACGCGGACGAGCTGGCGCGGCGGTCGATCGAGCCGGGGACCCGGGGCCACCGCAAGGTGCTGGAGGTCTTCGGGGACGAGGTCGAGGCCCCCGACGGCTCGATCGACCGCCGCGCCCTGGCCGACGTGGTGTTCGGAGACCCGGAGGCCAGGCGCGCGCTCGAGTCCATCACCCACCCCGAGGTCTTCCGGATGCTGGCCGAAGAGGTGGAGCGCCGGCGGGACACGGGCGACGTCGTGGTGTTCGACGCGCCGCTCATCGTGGAGACCGGCGTGGACACCGCCATGGACCTGCTCGTGGTGGTGGCGGTGGCCCCGGAGACGCAGGTGGAGCGCGTCGTGGCCCGGGGGATGGACCGGGTCGAGGCGGAGGCCCGGATCGCGGCCCAGGCCTCGCAGGAGGAGCGCGAGGCCAAGGCCGACGTGATCCTCCGCAACGAAGGCGACCTGCGGGATCTGGAGCGGCAGGTGGATGCCCTGTGGGATCGCCTGCGGCGCGAGTCTCGGGGCTGAGGGCGGCTATCATCGCGCCGATGGAGACCAAAGCCGTGTTCTTCGATGCGGGGGAGACCCTCGTCCACCCCCACCCCTCGTTCCCAGAGCTGTTCGCCGAGGTGCTGAGGGACCACGGGCACGAGGTCGACCCCGAGATGGTGCGGGAGCTGGCCGTCGGGGCTTCCCAGCGCTTCACGGAGACGCTCCGGAGCGACGAGCACGCGCTCTGGTCCACCTCGGCCGACCGGTCCCGACGCTTCTGGTTCTCGATGTACCTGGGGCTGCTGGGCGACACGGGCATCGAGGACCCTGACGGACGGCTCACCGACGCGCTGTACGCGCGGTTCAGCGACCTCGAGAGCTACCGGCTCCACCCCGACGCCCTCCCGCTGCTGGAGCGCCTCGAGGCCGGCGGCTATCCGATGGGGGTCATCTCCAACTTCGAGGAGTGGCTGGAGGGCCTCCTGGAGAAGCTGGCGGTCACGCGCTTCTTCCCCGTGCGGGTCGTGTCGGGCATCGAGGGGGTGGAGAAGCCGGACCCGGCCATCTTCCGGATCGCCCTGGACCGGATGGGGGTGGCGGCCGAGGAGTCCGTCTACGTCGGGGACCACCCCTACTTCGACGTCGAGGCGGCCGGGGAGGTGGGGATGCGCCCCGTGCTGATCGACCGGCGCGGCCTCTACCCGGAGGCCGACGGCGTGCGCATCACCTCGCTGGAGGACCTCCCGGAGGCCGTCGGGCTGCGGGTCTGATGCAGGAGCGGCGGTTCACGCTCGAGGAGGCCGAGGCGGAGCTGCCCCGGCTGCGGGAGCTGCTGCCCCGGCTGCGCGAGGCCCGCCGACGGGTGCTGGCGTCCGGGGAGCGGGTGCGCGGCGTGGCCCGGCGGAACGGCGGTGGGCGGGAGGGCACCGACTACTGGCGGGCGATCGAGGCGCTCCGCCGGGGGGTGGAGGATCTGGCCGGGCGGGGGATCGTGCTCCGCGACGCGGAGGGCGGCTTGGTGGACTTCCCCTCGGAGCGTGAGGGCCGGACGGTCTACCTCTGCTGGCGACTGGGCGAGGACCGGATCGGGCACTGGCACGACGTGGACGCGGGCTTCTCGGGGCGGCGCCCGCTCTGAGCGTCGGGCCGTAGAATCGCATCCATGTCATCGTTCCGCGTCCAGACCGACCTGCGCCCGGCCGGGGACCAGCCGAAGGCGATCGACGAACTGACCGAGGGGCTGGCGGCCGGAGAGGACCGCGTCACGCTGCTCGGCATCACGGGCTCCGGCAAGACCTTCACCGCTGCCAACGTGATCGAACGGCTGGGCAAGCCCACCCTCGTGATCTCGCCGAACAAGTCGCTCGCCGCCCAGCTCGCCAACGAGTTCCGCGAGTTCTTCCCCGACAGCGCTGTGGAGTACTTCGTCTCCTACTACGACTACTACCAGCCGGAGGCCTACGTCCCGCAGACCGACCTCTACATCGAGAAGGACGCCACGGTGAACGACGAGATCGACCGGCTGCGGCACGCGGCCACCGCGGCTCTGCTCACGCGGAAGGACGTCATCATCGTGGCCAGCGTCTCGTGCATCTACGGCCTGGGCTCGCCCGAGGAGTACGAGCAGCAGATCCTCCATGTGGTGCGGGGGCGGCCGGTGGGCCACACGGCCGCGATGCAGCGCCTCGTGGACATGCAGTACCAGCGCAACCAGGCGAACCTGGCCCGCGGGACGTTCCGCGTGCAGGGCGACACGCTCGAGATCCACCCCTCGTACCAGGAGACGGCGCTGCGCGTCGAGCTGTGGGGCGACGAGGTGGAGCGCATCCTGGAGATGGACCTCATCACGGGCGAGGTGGTCCGCGAGCTCGACCACGTGACGATCTTTCCCGCGACCCACTACGTGGCCTCGCGCGACCGGCTCGACCGGGCGATCGCCGGGATCGAGGAGGAGCTCGGGGTTCGGCTCGAGCAGCTGGAGCGGAAGAGCAAGCTGCTCGAGGCTCAAAGACTGCGGATGCGGACCAACCACGATCTCGAGATGCTGCGCGAGGTCGGCTTCTGCTCCGGGATCGAGAACTACGCGCGGCACATCGACGGCCGGGCGCCCGGGACGGCCCCGTACACGCTGATCGATTACTTCCCCGACGACTGGCTGTGCATCATCGACGAGTCGCACGTCACCGTGCCCCAGCTCCACGCGATGTACGAGGGCGACATGAGCCGCAAGCGCACCCTCGTGGAGCACGGGTTCCGCCTCCCGTCGGCCGTGGACAACCGGCCGCTGAAGTTCGACGAGTTCGTGGAGCGCGTCAACCAGGTGATGTTCATGTCGGCCACGCCGAGCGACTACGAGCTCGAGGTCTCGAAGCGGGTCGTGGAGCAGATCGTGCGGCCGACGGGGCTCGTGGACCCGGAGGTCGAGATCCGGCCGACGCGGGGTCAGGTCGACGACCTGATGGAGAAGGTGCGGCGCCGGGCAGAGGCCGACCAGCGCGTCCTCGTCACCACCCTGACCAAGAAGATGGCCGAGGACCTCACCGACTACCTGATCGAGATGGGCCTCCGCGTCCGCTACCTCCACTCCGAGATCGACACGATCGAGCGGATCCAGATCATCCGGGACCTTCGCCTGGGGGAGTACGACGTGCTCGTGGGGGTGAACCTCCTGCGCGAGGGCCTCGACCTGCCCGAGGTCTCGCTCGTGGCGATCCTCGACGCCGACAAGGAGGGGTTCCTCCGCAGCGAGACCTCACTGATCCAGACGATCGGGCGGGCGGCGCGGAACGTCGAGGGCAAGGTGCTGATGTACGCGGACGAGGTCACCGACTCCATGCGCACCGCGATCTCGGAGACGCAGCGCCGCCGCAGGATCCAGCTGGAGCACAACCGGGAGCACGGGATCGACCCCCAGACGATCCGCAAGAAGGTCTCGGACATCCTCCTCACGATGGTGGAGGAGCGGCCCGAGACGGCCCCCAAGCGCCGCCGGCGGGCGCCCGAGCGGCCGGAGCTCCCTCGCGAGGAGCTCACGCGCCTGATCGAGAGCCTCCAGGACGAGATGCACCTGGCGGCCAAGGAGCTGAAGTTCGAGTACGCGGCCCGGCTCCGCGACGAGGTCAACGAGCTCCGGAAGGAGCTCCGGGCGCTCGACGAGATCGGGGTCGGCTGACCCGCTCGCGCCCCCGAGTGCCTTCCCCCTGCCCGGGTTTGCGTGACGAGCGCACCGTTGGTACGTTCGGGGCTCAGGAGGTCCTCCTGCGAAGCCGAAGGAGGTGATGCTGCTCCGGGCATTCCCATGTCGATCGGACGTTCGGCACGACGACGACGAAGGAGGAAGCATGCGCCCAAGGTTCCGATGGTCGGTGATCGTGTTCGCGACGCTGGCTCTGGCAGCTACGGCGCTCCCCGCGGGCGCCGAGCATAAGACGTATCCGCAGACCAACTCCATCCACGCGCTGGGGCACAGCGAGAACCCCGGGTTCTTCAGCCTGGACCCAGGGGAGCGGGACAACGTCAACTCGGATCTCGCGTTCTGGGGCAAGACGGCGATCCAGGGCCGGTACAACGGCTTCCGGATCATCGACATCTCCGCCCCGGGTAACCCGAAGCTCGTCGGCGAGGCCTTCTGCGACGGCGACCAGGGGGATGTCATCGTCTGGGAGAACTGGGTCGTGCGCTCCTGGAACGCCCCTGCGCGCCCCGACGTTGAGTGTGGCGGTGAGCCGGTGCCAGAGGGCTTCGAGGGCTTCCACGTCTTCGACATCAGCGACGTGAGCAACCCCGTGCTGGTCGACTCCGTGGAGCTCAGCGCCAGGCCGGAGGCCGACGCGTTCGGATGCGGGTCGCACACGGCGACCGGCGTGCCGGACCTCGAGAACGGCCGGCTGGTCATCTACAACTCGACGTCCGGAGGGCCGTGCCCCTTCATCGGCGTGCTGGAGCTCGACCTGGCGACGGGCGACCTCTCGTACATCCGGGATGAGCCGCTGACCGACGCGGGCGCCTCGCACGACTGCGGGGCCATCCTGGGGGACACGATGATGCTGGCGTGCGCTTCCCAGGCCGCCGCGAACGTGTTCAGCATCGCCGGCTCGCTGGAGGACCCGGACTTCCAGTACACGATCACGGAGCCCGGCGTCGGTGTGGGCGGCAACTGGCACTCGGCGGCCTTCACGTGGGACGGCGAGGTCATCGTGCTGGGCTGGGAGCCCGGCGGCGGCGGCGCCGCCGAGTGTGAGGCAACGGACGCCGACGTGAAGAAGAGCATGTTCTTCTACGATTCGGAGACCGGGGCGAAGCTCGGCCAGTGGACGCTGGAGCGGCCGCAGGGCGCCGACGAGAACTGCACCATCCACAACTACAACATCGTGCCGCTCCGGAGCGGCCGCTACGTGGCGGTGGGTGGTCACTACCAGGCCGGCACCTGGGTGGTCGACTTCACCGACCCGGCGAACGCCGAGGCGATCGCATGGGCCGATCCCGAGTCGCTCGGGCCGGGCCCGTTCTGCGGAGGCATGTGCCAGATCGGCGGGGCGTGGTCCTCGTACTGGTACAGCGGCGCGATCTACGAGAGCGACATCACCAGGGGGCTGGCCGTGTACAAGGTCAGCCACAGGTCGCTTGCGGGATCGATCAAGGTGGACCACCTGAACCCGCAGACCCAGGAGTTCACGCTCTAGGTCACGTGACCCACAGCGGCGGACGAAGCGGGGGCGGCAGAAGCCGCCCCCGCTTCTCTCCATCAGTTCAACACGGATTTGTGGTTTTCCCCGTACTGCCGATAGAGTACGGCTCTTCTCGATCGCTTCGGGGGGAGCGAGGCCATGGGCTCTCTCAGCCCACCGACATACGCGAGCCCGGCAGGCATCCGACCCGATCTCTGCTCCGCATCCCTGCAGCGCGGACGGGACCCCCCCTGCGCCTCGCAAACGTGGCCATGTTCACGATCGAGAGAGGAGGCAACGTGCGTTCAAGCATCCGATGGTCCGTGCTCGTGATCTCGGCGGCATCGCTGGTCCTCTTGGGGCTGCCGGCGACCGCAGGGCACGAGACGGATCCGCGTACGAACAATCTGCATCCGATGGGGCACATCGTGGAACCGGCGAGCTTGCTCAACCCGGCCGTCGGGAACCCGGACATCCACACCGACATCGCCTTCTGGGGGAAGCACGCGTTCCAGGGGACGTGGCTCGGGTTCAACATCCGAGACATCTCCGCGCCAGGGAACCCGAAGCAGGTCTCGCACACCGTCTGCGCCGGGGACCAGGGCGACGTGGTCGTCTGGGACGACGTCCTCGTCCGGTCGTGGAACTCGCCGGCCTCCGGTTCGCAACAGTGTGATGGCCAGCCGGTGCCGGCGGGCTTCGAGGGGCTGCACGTCTTCGACATCAGCGACCTCTCCGATCCCGTGCTGGTCGCGTCGGTGGAGACCGAGTGCGGCTCTCACACGGCCTCAGGCGTCCCCGACGTCGCGAACGAGCGGCTGCTCATCTACAACAGCTCCTCGAGCGGGGCCTGCCCGGGGATCGATATCGTCGAGGTGCCCCTGGACGCGCCGCAGGACGCGGCGTTCCTGCGCTTCGAGGATGCCGGACGGTCTTGCCACGACACCGGTGTGATCCTCGGGGACGCGATGATGGCGGCGTGCGCGGGCGGCAACGGGTTCACCGTGTGGGAGCTGGACCCGGCCGACCTCGAGGATCCCGACTTCTTGTACTCGAAGAACGTGAACGACGAGGCGGAGATCGACGGCGTGACGATCGGCCACTCGGCCGCGTTCAGCTTCGACGGCGAAACCATCGTCTTCGGCCACGAGCCGGGCGGTGGGGTGGCGCCGCGGTGCCGGGAGTCCG
>DASUTW010000113.1:0-2076 GCA_036374395.1 Actinomycetota bacterium | reverse complement strand
GGCCGCTCTACCGATTGAGCTACCCCGGAAGACGGGCGCGACGGGCGCCCGAAAGGAGAGTGTACCAGCGGCGGTCCTCAGCCTACTCGAGGTAGTCGCGGAGCTTCTGGCTCCGCGATGGGTGTCGCAGCTTGGAGAGGGTCTTCGACTCGATCTGGCGGATCCGCTCTCGGGTGACGCCGAACTCGCGGCCCACCTCCTCGAGCGTGCGCGGATGGCCGTCCATCAGCCCGAACCGCAGCTCGATCACCTTCTTCTCCCGCTCGGACAGGGTGTGGAGCACGGACTCGAGCTGCTCCTGGAGGAGGATGAAGCTCGCCGCATCCACCGGGACGATCGCCTCGGCGTCCTCGATGAAGTCCCCGAGGTGGGAGTCCTCCTCCTCGCCGATCGGGGTCTCCAGCGAAACCGGCTCCTGGGAGACCTTCAGGATCTCGCGGACCTTCTCCGCGGGGATCCCCATCTCCTTGCCGATCTCCTCGGGGGTGGGCTCGCGGCCCAGGTCCTGGAGGAGCTGGCGCTGGATCCGGATCAGCTTGTTGATCGTCTCCACCATGTGGACGGGGATCCGGATCGTGCGGGCCTGGTCGGCGATGGCCCGGGTGATGGCCTGGCGGATCCACCACGTGGCGTAGGTGGAGAACTTGAAGCCCTTCGAGTAGTCGAACTTCTCCACGGCCCGAATCAGCCCGAGGTTCCCCTCCTGGATCAGGTCGAGGAAGAGCATCCCCCGGCCCACGTACCGCTTGGCGATGGAGACGACGAGCCGCAGGTTGGCCTCGATCAGCTTCTTCTTGGCCAGCTGGCCGTCGCGCTCCACCCGCCGGATGAACTCGTCCCGCATCTGCGCGCTGGGCGGCTTCCACGACCGCTGGACCGATTCCCGCCCGATCGCGTGCACGCGACCGAACTTCTCCTCCTGGTGCTCGCGGATCTCGCAGACGAGCTGCACCACGCGACGGAGCTGCTTGTCCACCTCGGCCTTGGACCTCCTCGCATCGGCCGGCGCGACCTCGGTCCCGTTGAGCTCGATCTCGGCGGCGAGCCGGTGCAGGTCCGTGGCGAACTCCCCCGCCTCGATGCGGCGGGCCAGGTCCACCTCCTCGGGAGCGGTCAGGAGCGGGACCTTCCCGATCTCCTTGAGATACATCCGGACCGGGTCGTTGGTGGGGGCCTTGAGGACGTCCTCCTCTCGGGCCAGCGAGGCCTGGGCCTCGGCGGAGACCTCCTCGCCGGGGACCTCGATCACCTCGATCCCCTGCTCTCGGAGGTGCTCCTCGATCCCGGTGAGGAACTCCTCGACCTGCTCGGGGCGGAGGTCCTCGACGGGGACGTCCTCCAGGAGGTCCTCGGAGGTCACGAAGCCTCGCTCCCGGCCTCGCTGGGCGATGCGCTCCTTCGCCTCGTCGAGAACGGGGTCGCGTGCAGGATCGGCCACGTTCAGACTCCCTCCCCGGCTCGTGTCCGGATCCGCCGCCGCTGAGACTCCAGCGCGATCAACTCCTCGAACAGGGAGTCGTACGCGCGGGGGTCGTCGGTCGGGTTGAGCTTCTCCAGACGCCTCTTCATGGTCGCGATCTTCCGCCCAAGGAACACCTCTTCCAGGCGGGAGAAGACCCGTTCAGCGTACTCCCTGGTCGGCTCGACCGTCAGCGGCTCGACCGAGAGCTGGGCGATGAGCTCTCCGAGGCCCTCCTCGCCTCCACGCTCCACGAGACGGGCGGCGTCGCCCCCGGCGTCCCGCAGGATGGCGAACACCCGGCGGTAGCGGTCGGTCTCGAAGTGGTCGGGGTCGAGCGGTGCGGCGACCGGCCGGGCCGCCTCGGGGGCCTGGGCCAGGAGCTTCAGCGCCTCCTTCTCCAGCTCCTGGGTGGGCGTGCGCGGCTGGCCCGTCCCGGGGCGGCGGGTCACCCGGGCCTCGGACCGCTCGGACCGCTGGGGCCGCTCCGGCCGGTCGCCGCGCCGCTCCAGCTCGAGCAGGACGGTCGAGGTCGTGACCCCCGTGAGGTCCGCCAGCATCCCCGCGTACTGCTCCCGACGGACGAGGTCGTCCAGGCCGGCCACGATCGGGAGGGC
>DASUTW010000112.1:0-4342 GCA_036374395.1 Actinomycetota bacterium | reverse complement strand
GCCCTCCCGATCGTGGCCGGCCTGGACGACCTCGTCCGTCGGGAGCAGTACGCGGGGATGCTGGCGGACCTCACGGGGGTCACGACCTCGACCGTCCTGCTCGAGCTGGAGCGGCGCGGCGACCGGCCGGAGCGGCCCCAGTGGTCCGAGCGGTCCGAGCGGTCCGAGCCCCGGGTGACCCGCCGCCCCGGGACGGGCCAGCCGCGCACGCCCACCCAGGAGCTGGAGAAGGAGGCGCTGAAGCTCCTGGCCCAGGCCCCCGAGGCGGCCCGGCCGGTCGCCGCGCCGCTCGACCCCGACCACTTCGAGACCGACCGCTACCGCCGAGTGTTCGCCATCCTGCGGGACGCTGGGGGCGATGCCGCCCGTCTCGTGGAGCGTGGAGGCGAGGAGGGGCTCGGAGAGCTCGTCGCGCAGCTCTCGGTCGAGCCGCTGACGGTCGAGCCGACCAGAGAGTACGCTGAACGGGTCTTCTCCCGCCTGGAAGAGGTGTTCCTTGGGCGGAAGATCGCGACCATGAAGAGGCGTCTGGAGAAGCTCAACCCGACCGACGACCCCAGCGCGTACGACTCCCTGTTCGAGGAGTTGATCGCACTGGAGTCTCAGCGGCGGCGGATCCGGACACGAGCCGGGGAGGGAGTCTGAACGTGGCCGATCCTGCGCGCGATCCCGTTCTCGACGAGGCGAAAGAGCGCATCGCTCAGCGAGGCCGGGAGCGAGGCTTCGTGACCTCCGAGGACCTCCTGGAGGACGTCCCAGTCGAAGACCTCCGCCCCGAGCAGGTCGAGGAGTTCCTCGCGGGGATCGAGGAGCACCTCCGCGAGCAGGGGATCGAGGTGATCGAGGTCCCCGGCGAGGAGGTCTCCGCCGAGGCCCAGGCCTCGCTGGCTCGCGAGGAGGACGTCCTCAAGGCTCCCACCAACGACCCCGTCCGGATGTACCTCAAGGAGATCGGCAAGGTCCCGCTCCTGACCGCTCCCGAGGAGGTCGACCTGGCCCGCCGCATCGAGGTGGGGGAGTTCGCCACGGAGCTGCACCGACTCGCCGTCGAGATCGAGCTCAACGGGACCGAGCTGGCGCCGGCCGACGCGAGGAGGTCCAAGGCCGAGGTGGACAAGCAGTTCCGCCGCGTGGTGCAGCTCGTCTGCGAGATCCGCGAGCACCAGGAGGAGAAGTTCGGCCGCGTGCACGCGATCGGCCGGGAGTCGGTCCAGCGGTCGTGGAAGCCGCCCAGCGCCCAGGTGCGGGACGAGTTCATCCGGCGGGTGGAGCGCGACGGCCAGCTGGCCAAGAAGAAGCTGATCGAGGCCAACCTCCGTCTCGTCGTCTCCATCGCCAAGCGGTACGTGGGCCGGGGGATGCTGTTCCTCGACCTGATCCAAGAGGGGAACCTCGGCCTGATCCGGGCCGTGGAGAAGTTCGACTACTCGAAGGGGTTCAAGTTCTCCACCTACGCCACGTGGTGGATCCGCCAGGCCATCACCCGGGCCATCGCCGACCAGGCCCGCACCATCCGCATCCCCGTCCACATGGTGGAGACGATCAACAAGCTGATCCGGATCCAGCGCCAGCTGCTCCAGGACCTGGGCCGCGAGCCCTCCCCCGAGGAGATCGGCAAGGAGATGGGCATCCCTGCCGAGAAGGTGCGCGAGATCCTGAAGGTCTCCCAGGAGCCCGTGTCCCTGGAGACCCCGATCGGCGAGGAGGAGGACTCTCACCTCGGGGACTTCATCGAGGACGCCGAGGCGATCGCCCCGGTGGATGCGGCCAGCTTCATCCTCCTCCAGGAACAGCTCGAGTCCGTCCTCCACACGCTCTCCGAGCGCGAGAAGAAGGTGATCGAGCTGCGGTTCGGGCTGATGGACGGCCATCCGCGCACGCTCGAGGAGGTGGGCCGCGAGTTCGGCGTCACGCGCGAGCGCATCCGGCAGATCGAGTCGAAGACCCTCTCCAAGCTCCGGCACCCCAGCCGCTCCCAGAAGCTCCGCGACTACCTCGAGTAAGGGCACGGCGGCCGCTGGTACACTTTGCTTTCGGGCGCTTCACGCGCTCGTCTTCCGGGGTAGCTCAATCGGTAGAGCGGCCGGCTGTTAACCGGTAGGTTGGGAGTTCGAGTCTCCCCCCCGGAGCGAAAGAGCAGGTTACCCTGGCCCGGGTTGACCTAGAGGTAGTAAGGAGAAGCAACGGTGACATCTCGATCGATAGTCGAATGGACCACCAATGACTTTCCTGCAGCTGTCGACCTTGCTCACCGTATCTCTGACTATGTGGAAGCCAACGAACCTGAAACGCTCGTCTTGGAATGGTTCGGAAACGAGAACACAGGCAAGGTGGTCTGGTACCAGGTTTATTCAAACGATGAAGCTTTCCTGACCCATGCCCAGAACATGATCGAAGCTGGATTCCGAGATGAAGCCCGGCAATTGTTCACCCAGGCCCGGCTTCTCTTACTGACTCCCCCCACACATCCGCGGGCTCAGGAGATGGCACGTCAGCTGGGAGCAGAGCAGGTAATGCCGATCGGCGGTGTGGTCAGATAGCTCGCGTCTGAACACAACGAGGTTCCCTCGCCCCTGCGTTCCAGGGAACAGAGAAGCGGCGAGCAGTCGCTCCGTTGCCCGGTGGGTTGCGAGTTCGAGTCTCGCCCCCGGAGCTCTCAGGCTCAGACCGTCTTCAGAGCGCCCACCTCGGTGATGCCCGCCTGCTCCAGCATCAGCCTGAAGTCGTGCGGCTGGGTCGTCGCGACCATCGCCTCCTCGACCGCGACCTTCCCCTGCTGCACGAGCTGGAGGAGCGACTGCTCGAAGGTCTGCATGCCGTAGTACTCGCCATCCCGGATCACCTCGCGGATCTCCGCCGTCATGCTGGCGTCGATGATCCGCTCCTGGACCCGCCCGGTGTTGACGAGCACCTCGACCGCGGGGACCCGGTCGCTGTCGATCGCGGGGAGGAGCCGCTGGGAGAGGATGCCGCGCAGCGATCCCGCGAGCGTGAACCGGATCTGCTGCTGTTGGTGCGGGGGGAAGAAGTCCACGACGCGGTTGACCGTCTCGGTGGCGTCGAGGGTGTGCAGGGTCGAGAGCACGAGGTGCCCGGTCTCTGCGGCCTGCAGCGCCGTCCGCACGGTCTCGGAGTCCCGCATCTCGCCGATCAGGATCACGTCGGGGTCCTGACGCAGCGCCACACGGAGGGCGCCGAGGAACGACTGGGTGTCCAGCCCGACCTCCCGCTGGTTGATCGAGGCTACCTTGTCCTCGAACATGACCTCGATCGGGTCCTCGATCGTGACGATGTGGACCGGCCGGGTCTTGTTGATGTGCTCGATCATCGCCGAGAGCGTCGTGGTCTTCCCCGAGCCGGTCGGGCCGGTGACGAGGATCAGGCCGCGGTGCTCGTCGGAGAGGCGCCGGACCACCTCCGGCAGCCCGATCTCGGCGAACTCGGGCCCCCCGAACCGCAGCTTCCTCAGCACGATGCTGATCGAGCCGCGCTGGCGGAAGGCGTTGACGCGGAACCGTCCCACGCCGGGGAGGGAGTGCGCGAAGTCGACCTCACCTTCGTCGTCGAGGTGGCGCCGCCGGTCGGGGGGGACGATCGCTGCCACGAGCGCCTGCGTGTGGCCCGCCGTGAGCGGCTCGCGCTCGACGCGACGGAGGATGCCGCGCAGGCGGATCATCGGGGCGGACCCCACCTTGATGTGGAGGTCGGACCCGTCGCTGCCTACGAGGTGGCCCAGCCAGGTGTTGAACTCGTCGACGATGCTCTCGGGCGCGGCGGCCTCGGGTCCCTGCTCCTCGACCTGCTGCGCGTCCTCTTCCATTCCCATATCGGATGTCATGACGGATCGAGCCCCCTGCTCTCGCGAGCCTCGGACGGCGGGACGTCGTGCGCCCGCCTCACTCCCATCCCATCGGACCGTGGGGCGGCCTTCTTGAGCGTTTCGACCCCCGCCCCTATGCTTCGGCGTGCCATGGACGATCTCCGCACCGCCCGGGACCGTTCCGATCGCCGCGACCCGCCGAGTCCCCGATCGATGGCCGTCCCGTGGGCGCTGCTCGTGATCTGGGGGGTCGTGGCCTCGGTCCTGGCCACCTGGCTCTACCTGGACCGGGAGGCCGCGACCGAAGAGCTTGCGTCGGCGAGGGTCGAGGTAACGGAGCTCCGCCGCCTGGTCGTCGAGGCCGAGGGAAGGATCGACGAGCTTCGGGAAGGCTTCCAGGACCAGCAGGACGAGGTGACCAGGCGAGGGGAGAGCGTCGAGGCGTGCCGGGAGGCCCTGCGGCGGATCTCGGTCGCGTGGAGCGGCGTGGCGCAGGCCGTCCGGGCGGCCGGAGCGCTCGAC
>DASUTW010000111.1:0-30856 GCA_036374395.1 Actinomycetota bacterium | reverse complement strand
CGCTGGGGTGTCCGAGGAGATGTTCCGCGCGGCGATGGCCACCGGCCGCCTCAGCTTCTCGACGGAGCACGCGCAGCTCGCCGACCACGGCGTGATCCTGATCTGCGTGCCGACCCCTGTGCGGGACAACACCCCGGACGTGTCGTTCATCGAGAACGCCTGCGAGAAGGTGGCGGCAGAGCTCGGCCCGGGCTGCCTCGTTGTGCTCGAGTCCACGACGTATCCGGGGACCACCGAGGAGCTCGTGAGACCCATCCTGGAGACCTCGGGGTTCTTCGCGGACCGGGACTTCCTCCTCGCGTACTCGCCGGAGCGGATCGACCCGGGGAACGAGGAGTACGGGATGCGGAACATCCCGCGCGTCGTGGGGGGCGTGACCCCGGAGGCGGCGGGACTGGCCACGCTCTTCTACGAGCAGCTCGTGGACAAGGTCTTCGCGGTCTCTTCCACGCGGGCGGCCGAGCTGGCGAAGCTCCTGGAGAACACCTTCCGGCACGTAAACATCGCCCTGGTCAACGAGATGGCGACGCTCTGCCACGAGATGGAGATCGACGTCTGGGAGGTGATCGAGGCCACGGCCACGAAGCCCTTCGGATTCATGCCCTTCTCGCCCGGACCCGGCGTCGGCGGGCACTGCATCCCGCTCGACCCGACCTACCTGGCGTGGCAGGTGCGCCGCGACGCCGGCCACCAGTTCCGGATACTCGAGCAGGCCGAGGACGTCAACGCCCAGATGCCCAGGTACGTCGCGCGCCGGATCGGCGAGGCCCTCAACGAAGAGGGCAAGCCCCTGCGTCAGTCGAGCATCCTGGTCCTGGGCGTGGCCTACAAGCCCGACGTGGGGGACGTCCGGGAGTCCCCGGCCGTCAACGTCATGAAGCATCTCGTCAGGACGAAGGCCAAGCTCTCGTTCCACGATCCCTACGTGGAGTCGTTCACCCTGAACGGTGAGGTGCTCCGCCGGACGGAGCTGACCCTTCGGAGCGTCACCGCGGCGGACTGCGTGGCGCTGCTCACACCCCACAGCGCGTACGACCTGGAATGGATCGCGGAGCACGCTCGGCTCATCTTCGACGCGCAGAACGCCTTCGGGGCGAGCGTGCCGACGAACGTGGTCCGGCTGTGAGCGACGCTCCCCGGCTGCAGCACTCGCCCACCGTGCTCGCTCGATCGGTTGGCGAGAGGGTGATCCTCACGGCGGGGGACCGAGAAGGCTTCGAGGTGCTCGACGGGGCGGGCGCCATGATCTGGGACCTCCTTGAGGAAGCGGTCACGCCGGGCGAGATCACGGCGACGCTCGCGGCATGGTTCGAGGGTCCGCGCGACGTGATCGCGCAGGACGTCGAGGGGCTGTTGGCCGATCTGAGGCAGCGAGGTCTCATCGAGGAGGTCGACGCGAGCCGTGGCTGACTGGCGGCCGGTAGAGCCCTTCCTCCGTGAGCTGGCGTCGTTCGGTGTCCCGGGCGGGCCCTCCGATCCCTTGGCCGTTCCGGACGGCGGGTGGCCCAGGGCCCTCAGCGGGCTCGTGAGGGAGCGACTCACCGGCATCGCGGCGGCCGCTTTGAAGGAGGGAGCGCTGAAGCTCTCGGAGGAGGAGGAGGCGGAGCTCCTCGACCGGCAGCAGGAGGCGATGTGTCACGCGCTGGCCCTCGAGCGGGAGCTGCTGCGGCTGGCCCGCGCCTTCGCGGACGCCGGCGTCGAGCTCATCGTTCTCAAGGGGCCGGCCGTCGCCCACACCATCTATCCTGATCCCTCGTGGCGCCCCTTCGGCGACCTGGACGTTCTGGTGCGGACGGCTGATTGGCGGCGGGCCTGCTCGCTCCTGCCCGAGCTCGGCTACCGACGACGGTTCCCCGAGCCGCGTCCCGGATTCGTGGAGCGGTTCGGGCACACCGCCGCACACCAAGGGCCGGCGGGCCTCGAGGTCGACCTTCACCGGACGCTGGTTGGGGGGCCGTTCGGCCTCTGGATGGACCCCGACGAGCTGTTCGACAGCACGGAGACGTTCGAGCTGGGGGGCCGCACGCTCCGGCGGCTCGACGACACGGCGCTGCTCATGCACGCCTTCGTGCACGCGGCCCTCGGTCACCGCCCGCCCCTCCTCCTTCCGCTGAGGGACGTGGCCCAGGCGGCGTCGAGTGGGGTCGATCGGGCCCGGCTCGCGGACTGGGGTCGGCGCTGGCGGCTGTCTGTCGTCTACCGGCACGCCTCGCGGGTGCTGTCGGAGTCGGTGGGCGTGCGACTGCCCGAGGGTCTTGCTCCCGGCACGGAGGAACGCCCCTCGCGCCGCGAGCGCCGGGCGCTGGACGCGTACACGACGGCACGACGGGACCGAGGAGGGAAGTCGCTGGGATCGCTCCGGGCGATCCGAGGCCTTCGGGCCAAGGCGGCGTACCTGATCGCCCTGCTCTTCCCCAGCCGGGAGTTCCTCCAAAGCCGATCGAGCGAAGGCGGTCCCACCTCGTACCGCAGGCGGTGGGCGACGCCGCTCCGCTGGATGTCCCAGGGCCGCTCCCGGGGACACCGCTCCGACGACCGGGATGCGACCGCACCGCAAGAGATGGTGGGGAACCCATGACGGACACCATTCGGAAGCTGATCCACCTTCTTCGGCCAGAGGGCCTGCGACAGTGGGCCGGCGTGATCGCGCTGGCGGTCGTCGCGAGCGGAGTCGAGGCCGCCGCCGCCATCCTGATCTTCCTGTTGATCGGCCTCATCACCGCCCCGGGCGGCCGGATCGAGCTTCCAGTGATCGGCGACATCTCGTCGAGGTTCTCCCACGTTCCGCAGGAGACGCTGATGTCCTGGGTCGCGGGCGTGGTGGTCGTCTTCTTCCTCCTCCGAGGCGCCATCACGCTGCTCCAGCTGTACGTCCAGAGCCGGATCTCCCAGAACGTGGGAGCCAGGCTGGCCGAGCGGCTCTTCACCGGGTACCTGCGGATGCCCTATCCGTTCCACCTCGAGCGCAGCTCGGCCGAGCTCGTCCGGAACACCGAGGAGACGGTGAGGGCGATCACGCTCGACGTCCTGGGCCCCATCGTCCGGCTCTTGTCCGGTTCCGTCCTGGCCGTGGCGATGCTCGGCGTGCTGGTCGTCACCGCGCCGCTGGCGACCGGCTTCGCCGTGGCCACCCTCGCTCCGGTGGTCCTTCTGCTGCTGAAGGTGGTTCAGCCTCGGCTCCGCCGGTGGGGTGGGCGGCGTCAGCACCTGGCCAAGGCGAACCTCTCGGTCGTGCAGCAGGCGCTCCACGGGATCCGGGACGTGAAGCTGCTCGACGCGGTGCCCTTCTTCTCCCGGGTGTACCTGCGCCAGCGCCGGGACATGGCCAGGGTCACGTACCTGGGCCGCGTCGGGATGGAGTTCCCCTCGATCCTGATCGAGACGGTGCTCGTGGTTTTCATCGCGGTGTTCTTCATCGTGTTCCTGGCCCTGGAGGGAGGGGTGGGGCAGCTGCTGGCGGTCCTCGGGATGTTCGCCTACGTGGCGCTGCGGATGCAGCCGGCGCTCCAGCGGATCGTGCAGAGCGTGACCTCCCTTCGCTTCGCCAGCAGGGCGGTGGAGCACGCCTACGAAGACATCCTGCTGACCGAGGCCCGCGCGGAGGAGGAGAAGGAGGATCAGCCTTCGCTGGAGTTCCGCCGGGAGCTGTCGCTCGTGGACGTCAGCTTCTGGTTCCCGGGCCGCCCCGAAGCGGCGCTCGCCGAGGTGAACCTTACGATCGCTGCCGGCGAGGCCGTCGGGATCGTCGGGCCGACAGGGGGAGGGAAGAGCACGCTCCTGGACATCATCGCCGGGCTCCTCCGGCCCGTCAGCGGGGAGGTCCTGGTCGACGGTGTGCCATTGGAGGGCCGGGAGCGCGCCTGGCAGAGGGAGCTCGGGGTGGTCTCTCAGGCGGTGTTCATGATCGACGGAAGCATCCGCCAGAACATCGCCCTCGGCGTGGCCGACTCCGAGATCGACCCCTCGAGACTGGAGGCAGCGGTGGAGGTGGCTCAGCTCTCGGAGTTCGTCCACAGTCTGCCGGACGGCCTGGACACTCTGGTGGGGGAGCGAGGGGTTCGGGTCTCGGGCGGCCAGCGGCAGCGCGTGGCGATCGCCCGAGCCCTGTACCGGGACGCGCCGGTGCTGATCCTCGACGAGGGAACCTCCGCGCTCGACAACCGCACGGAGGCCGCATTCATGGAGGCCCTGCATAGGTCGAGGGCGGGTCGGACGATCATCATGGTCGCCCACCGGCTCTCGACCGTGCGGGGCTGCGATCGGATCGTCCTGATCGGGGACGGCCGCGTCGTCGACGCCGGCACCTTCGAACAGGTGGCGGCTCGGAACGACGGCCTGGTCCAGGTCGGTCCGGAGCCGTCAGGACCAAGTCAGATGCAGGGACGATCGACGATCCCGAGATAGCCCTTCCCCACCGATGTTGCCCGTGAGAGTGTGTCGACGCCGAACGATGTCCCAGGGGGCCAGATTGACGATGAAACAGCAACCGGCAGGCACTCGGTATCGGGGCCACCGATCACTGGGGAGGGTGGGCGGGCTCCTGCTCGGTCTGGCCCTCACCATGACCTCGCTGGCCCCTGCCTCGCAGGCGCAGTCCGCTTACCAGCTGCTCGTGAGCGTCGCCCCGGATCGCTCGGGGGGCAGCGCCCTGCACGGGTCCACCGTCGAGGACTCGATCTACGTCTTCCTGGCCCCGGAGTCCGGCGTGATGCAGGTCCGCTTCTGGCTGGACAACCCCTCGATGAGTGGGAAGCCGAGGACGACCGAGCGGAGAGCCCCGTGGGACTTCGACGGCACCGTAACGAGCGACGGCACCGCTAAGCCGTTCGACACGAACGGCGTCGGCGACGGCCTCCACACGATCTCCGCGCAGGTGGATCTGAGCGGGGGAGGGACGGACGTTCTGCACGCCACGTTCACGGTGCAGAACGCGGACGCCCAGCTCTCCTTCTCCCCCACGTCGGTGGATCTCGCCGTCGACCCGGGAGGTACGGCTTCGGCCAGTACGGCTGTGTCTTCGTCCGAGGCGACCTCCGCGGCCTTCCAGGTGACGAGCAGCGCGCCGTGGCTCTCCGCGACCCCGGCTTCGGGAAACGTGCCGGCTACGCTCACGGTGTCGGTGGACGCCACCGGTCTCGCGAACGGGGTGTACGGGGGGACGGTCACCGCTTCCGCCGACGGTCACACTCCGGCCACCTTCGACGTGACCCTGACGGTCGGGGAGGTCGGCCCGGCCGACCAGATCCACCTGTCGTGGGTCGATGACCCATCCACCACGATGACGGTGGTGTGGCGGACCTTGGCCCCTGACGCCTCCTCGGTCGTCGAGTATCGGAGCCAGGGCGCCTCCGCGTGGCAGCAGGCCTCCGGCGGGACGCGGACCTCGGGGACGAACGGGACGCTCCGCGAGGCCACGATCACCGGCCTCGAGCCGGCCACGACGTACGAGTACCGGGTGAACGGCGGCAGCGAGGGCTGGAGCCCCGTGCACACGACGCGTACGGCTCCCGCGCCGGGCCCCGCGGACTTCTCGGCGATCTACTTCGCCGACACCGGGCTTATCGGTCGTGGGGACGGCCTGGCCACGGGGACCGAGCAGGCGATCGAGGAGATGGCCGCCCTGGATCCGACGCTGTTCCTCCCCGGCGGCGACTACATCTACTACGACACCGACAAGCGGTACGGGTCGCTCGAGGACTCGATCGACGCGTGGTTCACGCAGAACGAGCCCTTCGCCACGGGGGCTCCGATGATGCCCACGTACGGGAACCACGAGGTGCTCCTGGGCGAGAGCTACACGGCGTGGTCCGCGAGATTCGCGACCCCCCAGGGGTTCGACGGCGGCCGGTTCTACTCCTTTGACGTCGGGGACGTCCACTTCGTCTCGATCCTGGCGGTCGCGGAGACGCAGGGACTCTCGTCACAGGCGCTCGACTGGATCCGTCAGGACATCGAGGCGGCGAAGGCGGCTGGCCAGCGCTGGATCGTTCCGTACATGCACGTGCCGTCGTTCTCCGACGGGAAGAACCACCCGTCGAACCTCAACCTTCGGGGACAGCTCGGTCCGCTCTTCGAGCAGCTCGGGGTGCAGGTCGTGCTGACCTCCCACGATCAGTCCTACGAGCGGACGTACCCGCTCACCGACGTCCCCGCCACGAACACGCCCACCTCGTCGTCCTTGTCCTGCTACACGATGGACGATGGCGTGACGTACGTGAAGGTCAGCCCCGCCGGGAAGCTGAGCAACAAGAACGGCGACTTCTCGCAGTTCGCGACGAACCCGCCCCCGCACTCGACGGCCTTCCGAGACAACACGCTGCACCACTTCACGAGGCTGGCGGTGTCCGACGAGGGCGCTCTCCGCGTCGAGACCTACGGCTTCACGGGGGATGGCGGCTCCCCGACGGTCATCGACGCCTTCGAGTATCGGGACGGCACCTGCCCCGGCGAGCTGAAGACGAGCCCCGGCGTTCTCAATTTCACCGCGGTCGAGGGCGAGGTGGCCGGTGCGACGGTCGCTCTCACCGTGAGCGACGGCACGGCGGCGTCGTTCGAGGCAGGGACCGACGCTCCCTGGCTCACCGCCGTCCCCGCCTCCGGATCCACGCCCGCGTCCCTGTCGGTTCAGGCCGATGCATCCGGCCTCGCACCGGGCACGCACCAGGCGACGCTGACGGCGACGGCACCGGGTTACGAGCCCGTAGACGTGCCGGTGACGTTCAAGGTGACGGCGGTGGGCGGCTACCGCCTCCTCGTCAGCGGATCGGCCGACCGAAGCAGCCCCGCGCACCTCGAGGGACGGACCCTCCAGGGGGACGCGTACGTGTTCACGGGGCCGGATGAGGGCGTGGCCAGGGTCGTGTTCTGGCTCGACGACCCGAGCATGAGCACGAAGGCGTTCAAGACGGAGAACAACCCCCCCTTCGACTTGGCCGGCACAGCCGGATCCGGAGCGGCGCTCCCATGGGACACGACGAAGATGGCGGATGGGTCCCACACGATCACCGCGCGGCTCGAGCTCTCCGGGGGAGCCGTCGAGGTGGTGCACGGGACGTTCGTGGTCTCGAACCTCGAGCCGCAGCTGCGGTTCCAACCCGGGGCGCTGAGCCTGTCGGGGGAGCAGGGGGAATCTCCGAGCGCCATCGTCGACCTGAGCGTGACCGACGGCTCGGCGGCGACCTATGCGCTCTCGACGAACCGGCCCTGGCTGACGGCGCTGCCAGCCAGCGGGTCGACGCCACGATCCATCACGGTGACCGCGGACACGACCGGCCTGGCGCTCGGCACGCACACCGGAGAGGTGACGGCGGGCGCTCCAGGCCTCGACTCGCTCACGCTACCTGTCAGCGTGAGCGTCGGTCTCATGGGGAGCAGCTACCGGCTGCTGGTGAGCCCGTCGCCCGACCGCAGCGGCTTCGCCGACCTCGAGGGCCAGACCCTCCAAGGGAACGCGTACGTGTTCACCGGACCGGAGCAGGGGGTCTCGAAGGTCTCCTTCTGGCTCGATAACCCCGCCATGACGGGCACCCCGACGAAGGTGGAGAAGGGTGCGCCCTACGACTTCGCAGGGACGGCGCAGGACGGTAGGGCCTTCCCATGGAACACATCGAGCGTGTCCGACGGCTCGCACACGATCAGCGCGCTCGTCGAGCTTTCCGGCGGAGGGAGCGAGGTGGTCCACGCGACGTTCACGGTCGCGAACACCGCCCCCCAGCTCCGCTTCCAGCCGACGAGCCTCGGCCTCTCCGGCGAGCAGGGCGACGCGCCGAGCGCCACGGCGGCCCTCGAGGTCACCGACGGCACGCAGACGGCGTTCACGCTGTCCACCGATCGGCCCTGGCTGAGCGCTCAGCCGACCTCGGGGACCACACCCCAGGCCATCACGGTGACCGGAGACACGGCCGGGCTGGCGGCCGGCACGTACAACGGCACCGTCACGGCGACCACGGCGGGCTTCGGATCGGTCGTGCTCCCCGTGACCCTGGTCGTCCAGGCGCCGGGGACCGGTTACCGCCTGCTGGTGAGCCCCACCGCCGACCGCAGCACGTTCGCCGACCTCGAGGGCCAGACCCTCCGGGGGGACGCCTACGTGTTCACCGGACCGGACCAGGGGGTCTCGAAGGTCTCGTTCTGGCTCGACAACCCGCAGATGACCGGCACGCCCACGAAGGTGGAGAACGCCGCGCCGTACGACTTCGCCGGGACGACGAGCTCAGGAACCGCTTTCCCCTGGGACACGACGGCCGTCCCCGACGGCCAGCACACGATCACGGCGCTGCTCGAGCTCTCGGGGGGCGGGAGCCAGGTCGTGACGGCGACCTTCCTCGTCGCGAACGACGTCCCATCCCTGGCCTTCACCACGGACAGACTCGTCTTCGACGTGGAGGAGGTGGGAGGGACGGCCGACCCCCAGACCTCCGGCCTGATCACGACCGACGGCGTCCCCGCCGGCTTCGTGGTGCAGGACGACGCCGACTGGCTGTCGGTGAGTCCGATCTCGGGAACGACGCCCGCCACCCTGACGCTCAGCTTGAACACGACCGGCCTCCCCGAAGGGAACCACCAGGCCGCGGTGACGGCCACGTCCCCGGACCACGAGCCGGCCGTCCTGCTGGTGACCCTGGCCATCGGGACCGGTGGGTGCGTCCCGCTGGCGTGCTCGGAGATCAAGGTCTCGCTCCCGTACCGGCTTGACTGGGGTGTCGACCACGGGAAGATCCTCGCCGGCAACGGCGTGGGGACCGGCTTCACGTGGGCGGATTTCGGCGGGAACGGCTACCTGCCCGAGAAGCTCAGCGTGGACACCTCCCAGGGCGTCTATCGGATCCAAACCACGTCGGGAGGCGCTACCGGGACGGAGAACGCTCAGGACAACGCCCTGGGAGTGGGGATCGCCGCGCCCAACCAGGCGTTCGTCATGGAGACCGAGGTGGTCAACCCTCCCGCGGGCACGGGGAAGTTCGAGCAGGCGGGTCTCTGGTTCGGGAACGACCAGGACAACTACGTGAAGCTCATCGTCCTCTCCACCCCGGGCGGGACAGTGATCGAGTATCTGATCGAGGTGAACGGCGCCCGTCCGGTCAACCCGAAGCGGACCGGTGCTCTGAACCTGGGCGCGTCGACCGCGACGCTCATCCTCCGGGCCAACCCGTTCACCAGGAAGATCGAGGGCTCGTACCGTGTCGACGGGGGGCCGGAGCAGGTCGTCGCCACCTTCTCTGCACCACCGGAGTTCTTCAGCTTCGACGCCGCAGGCATCGACCCACGGATCGGGACCCGGAGCTTCGGTGGGGTCTTCGCCACGCATCGCACGGGGTCGCCGCTCACGTACACGTTCGACAGCTTCTCCGTGGTCCAGGACACGTCCGTGGCGAACCCAACGACCCCCGAAGGCTTCTCCTTCGACAAGAAGACCTTCCCGGTTCCCAACCCGACCTCCATGGCGTGGGGGCCCGACGGCAGGCTCTACGTGACGGAGCTGTTCGGGAAGATCCACGCGATCACCCTGGACACGAACAAGCAGGTCGTCAGCGACGAGGTCATCACGACCCTCGGGAGCAGGCTGACCCTGGGGCTCACGGTGGATCCGGCCTCGACGGCGAGCAACGTGGTGCTCTGGGTTTCGCACTCGAGTCCCTCCGTCAACAACGGCGAGGTGAACTCCAGCACCGTCACGCGGCTCTCCGGCTCCGGGTTCACCACGAGACAGGACGTGATCACGGGCCTGCCGAGGGCGAAGGCGAACCACGCCATCAACTCGATCCACTTCGGCCCCGACGGCCGCCTCTACATGGCGCACGGGGGCAACACGGGAGCGGGCGCACCGAACCTCGCCAACACCGAGTTCGGTGATCGTTCCGAGCAGCCGCTCTCCGCTGCGCTGCTCGTGGCCGACATCAATGCGGCCGGCTTCGAGGGACAGTGCGCCACGCCGCTGGGCCAGTTCGGGGTCCCGGCCACCTGCGACGTGAGCGTGTACGCGAGCGGGCTTCGCAACTCCTACGACTTCGTGCATCACTCGAACGGCAGCATCTACGCGCCCGACAACGGGCTTGGGGTGACGGGCACCTACCCGCCGAAGCCGACGCCGGACTGCACGGGCCTCGCAGACGCGAGCCAGCACAACCCGGGGGAGCAGCCGGATATCATCCTGCGCCTGGAGCAGGGGAAGTACTACGGTCACCCCAACCCCTACCGGAACGAGTGCGTGTTCAAGGACGGGAGCAAGCAGGGCGTCGCGCCGCTGCCCAACTACGTCCCCCCGATCCACACGATCGGCAACAACACGTCGTCCAACGGGACGATCGAGTACACGGGCGACGCGTTCTGCGGCGACCTCCGGGGGGACCTCCTGATCGCGAACTACTCGGTGGGGGACGATCTCGTCCGGTACAAGCTGGCGCCGGACGGAAACTCCATCGCGGAAGTGACGCGCCTCGCTACGGGGTTCACGGATCCGCTCCCGGTCACCCAGGGGCCCGACGGCACCATCTACGTCGGCGAGCTGGGCGCGGGGCAGGTGGCCGCCCTCGTGCCGCAGGACACCGGGTGCTGGAGCGATCGCGCTCCGCTGCCGGCGCAGCTCCTCGACGTCGGAGGCACGGGGCTGAGCGGCAAGTTCTACGTGGCGGCCGGGAAAACGAGCAGCGGGCCGAGGACGAACATGTACGTCTACGACCCGGCGACCGACTCGTGGGCGACCGGCCCCAACTTGCCCGGACCGGGCGTCGAGAACCCCGCGATGGAGGCTCTGAACGGCAAGCTGTACGTGTTCGGCGGATCCACGGATCCATTCTCTGGGGCCGTTGCGAACGCGGCGGTCTACGACCCGGGGACGAACGCGTGGACGACGCTGACCCCTATGCCCACCGCGAGGGGCGGTGCGAACGCGAAGGCGATCAACGGGCTGATCTACGTGGTGGGCGGCATGGACGCGAACGGGGCGTCCGTGGCCAAGGTCGAGGTCTACAACCCCTCGACGAACAGCTGGTCGGCCGGTCCCTCGATGGGGACCCGGCGCGACAACCCCGGAGCGGCCGTGCTCGACGGGCGGCTCTACGTGTTCGGCGGCCGAACGCGTGAGGCCAACGGAACGACCGTCAACGGCACGCTGGCCTCTGTGGAGATGCTCGACCCGGCCACGGGCACGTGGGTTGCGAAGGCTCCGATGCCGACCGGGCGCCGTACGATGGTCGTGGGGACGCTGAACGGGCGGGCGCAGGTGATGGGCGGCGAGGCGTCCGGCATCGGGGACGGAACGTTCCCGCAGAACGAGGAGTACGACCCGGTGACAGACACGTGGCGGCCGCTCCGCCCGATGAAGTCACCGCGGCACGGCGCGGCCGCTGCGACCATCAGCGGCGTGATCTACGTCGCGGGCGGCGGGACGGCCTCGGGATCCTCGTTCTCGAACGTGCACGAGGCGTTCGCCTTCCAACGGTGAGCAGATCGATCGTGACTACGAGGAGCATCGGCCGTGATGGGCGAGAGAAGGGTCACCCCGGGCGCGAGACACCGCGCATCGCGGTGATCATCCCCACCCGGGATCGTGCGGAGTTGCTCCCCAGGTCCATCGAGAGCCTCCTCGGACAGGAATTCGAGGATTGGGAGGCGGTCGTCGTCGACGACGGCTCTGAGGAGGACATCAGATCCGTCGTCGAGCGATACGAGGAAGAACGGATCCGGTACGTGAGGCAGGCTCCGTCGGGGGCCGCGACCGCTCGGAACACGGGGGTAGCCGTCAGCCGAGCTCCATACGTGACCTTCTTGGACAGCGACGACGAGGCCTTCCCCTCGTGGCTGGGCTTGCTCGTCGAGGACTTCACGCGCAGGGACAGCGACGTGGTGTGTTGCGGGGCGCAGTTCGTGTTCCCGCCGGATCACCATCGCGATCCGAAGGCCATCCTCCCGAGAGACCTGGGGCGTCTCTTCGGCAACCGTCGGGGGCTCTTCACCCAGTCGGGAACCTACGCGCTGAGGCGCGCCGTCTTCGACGCGATCGGAGGATTCACCGACTCCCTTCCCGCGTCGGAGCATACGGAGCTCTCGTTCCGCCTGCTCCCCGCGGCCGAGGCCCACGAGTGGCGCATCGACGTCATCGACCGGCCTCTGATCCGCTACTACCTGGGGCGTGCGGACGGACTTCGGAAGAACGATCGAGCGGTCTACGAGGCGGCGACGTATGTCGCGAGGACCCATCGGCAGCTCCTAAAGAAGGATCCTCGACGGCTGTGGAACTACCTGTCGGTGGCGGGGGTGCGAGCGGCCAGGCTCGGGGAATACCAGGCGGCGGCCCGCCACTTCCTCGAGGCGGTCCGCGTCCGCCCGCGATCGGCGCGGGGATGGGCGAGACTCGCTCTCGCCCTCGTCCCAGGCCTCCGTCGCCGCTGGTGGAGACGGGTGCATCAGGAGGCGGGCTGATGTCCTCGGGAGCGGAGGCCCAGGCGCCCAAGGAAGGCCCACGCCCGCCCACGGCGCATGCGACGATCGTGGTTACCACCTGCGATCGGCCGGAGGTAGCGACACGGGCCGTGGCCAGCGCGCTGCGCCAGTCGGAGCCGCGGGTCGAGGTCCTCGTGGTCGACGACGGCGTGCGAGATCGTGTTCCGATGGACATGGGAGACGACCGCGTCCGGGTGATCCGCACCGAGGGGCGCATAGGGGTGTCGAGGGCCCGCAACGTCGGCCTGGCGGAGGCGAAGGCCCCGTGGGTCTCCTTCCTGGACGACGACGATGAGCTCCTGCCGACCATGGTGGAGGAGGCGCTCGCGGCAGCCCGGGGTTCCTCGCTTCCCCCGCCCGTCGCCGTCGTGGCCGGCATGGAGGAGCTGGATCCCGAGGGCTTCGTCCTGCTGACCCGCATCCCGGTGAGCATGCCCCGAGGCCGTCACTACTTCCTCGAGGACGTGGCGGAGAAGGATCGGCGCGGGCTCGCCGCTTACAACACTCTCTTCGCGCCCGTAGACGTGGTGCGGGGGATCGGGGGCTTCGACGAGCAGATGGTTGCGTCCATGCATCTGGATCTCATGCTCCGCCTCAACGCCGCGTGCTCGATCCAGGCCGTCCCCCGGGTCGGATACCGGATGTACCACCACGCCGAGTTCCGTCTCTCCAAGCAGTACCGGCACCGGGCCGAGTCGGCCAGGAGGACCCACGCCAAGCATCGGGAGGCGTTCAGGCAGCATCCCCGCATGGAGGGGATGTACCTCGCACGCACGGGCACGTTCTACCTGCGGGCCGGCGAGTGGCTCCGCCCGCTCGGCCTCACCGTCCGTGCGTTCCTGCGGGCGCCCCGTCGACCCAGGGCGATGAAGCAGGTGCTCCTCGCCGCCGCGGGTCCCAGGTTCTTCGCCTGGTACGAGGCGAGGAAGACGCGGCGCGCGGGGGGGATCTGGGCCCCCACCTCGGACGACGTGAGCGGCCGGGCCCGCTGACGGTCCGGGCGCTTATCTCTCGAGCAGGCGAGCGAGCAGACCGCGTGGGACCGGGAGCCCGAGCAGCCCCTTCCAGGGCAGGCTCCACGTCGGCCGGATGCGCAGGGCTCTGACGAAGGCGGACGCGGCCCTCATCCGCTCCCCGGCCCTGCTGTGGAGATGACCGAGACGGAGCTCGTGGAAGGCGCGGACCTCCGGATCCTCGAAGAGCTCGGAGTGCTTCTCCCGGAATCGCTCTCGCCCAGCGATCCTCCTCTCGAGGGCGATGGCGGAGACCCGCTCCGAGATGGGTCCGTGGACCGCGAGCAGTCGGTTGAGCTCGAGCACGTCTGCTTCCATCGCCACGCGGAGCATGTAGTCGAGGTCCGCGGCCGCCGGGAACGCCTCGTCGAACCTGACGGCGTCGTGGACGGCGCGGCGAATCAGGACGGCGTCGACGTGGGGGGGCTGTCTCGTCAGCATCCGCTTGACGGGCTCCTGGACCAGCCGGTATATGGGGCGGCCGCGGTCCGCAGGTGAGCGGAACGACCCCATGCGGTGGAACACCATCCCCGCCTGGGGATGAGCCCGGAAGCCCGCCAGGCACTCCTCGAGCTTGGTCGGGAGCCAGCGGTCGTCGTCGTCGAGGAAGGCGACGAACCTTGAGGACACGGCGTCCACGCCCTGGTTCCTCGCTGCGGCCGGGCCGCGAGGTGCGTCGTTCCGGATCACACGGAGGCGGGGATCGGTCGGTCCGACCACGCGCTCGGCCGGAGGATCGGAGGCCTCGTCCACCACGACGAGCTGGAGATCGGAGAACGTCTGGGCCAGGACGCTCTCCACCGCCTCGACCAGTAGCTTGGGTCGGTTGTGGGTCGGAACCACGACGGCGACGGTGGCGATGGTCTGAGGGCCTGCCATCAGGGATCCGACCGGTTCGGGACTCGGGCCATCGGGTGAACTCCTTCCGGTGCCGCGGCCCCCGAATCTAGCGCGAACACCGTCCGCCCGTGCGGGATCGAGCGCCCCCGCGAACCGTCGGGGGAGCCGTCTATCAGAGCGATCAAGGAGGCTGAACATGCGAGTGACCGTGGTGGGAACGGGGCACGTGGGGTTGGTGACCTGCGCGTCCCTGGCCGCGCTGGGCCACGAGGTGGTCGGGACGGACGCGGACGGGGAGAAGATCGCGCAGCTCCAGCGCGGCCTCTCGCCGTTCTTCGAGCCGGGGCTCGACGAGCTCGTCCGCGAGGGCGTGGCGTCGGGCCGTCTGAACTTCACCTCCGAGATGGCCGAGGCCGTGCCGGGCGCCGAGGTCATCTTCATCTCGGTGGGGACGCCGCCCAAGGTCGACGGGGAGGCGAACCTGATCGCGGTGGAGAGCGTGGCCAGGGAGGTCGCGCGTCACGCCACGGTCGAAGGTGTCCTCGTGGAGAAGTCCACCGTGCCGGCCGGCACCGGAGCTCGCCTGCGGCGCGCGATGCGGCACGAGTCGGGCGCGCATCTCCTCGAGGTCGCGTCCAATCCGGAGTTCCTGTCCGAGGGGACGGCCGTCCGCGACGCGATGGAGCCGCAGCGCATCCTCGTGGGAGCGGACTCCGAGCGCGCCTTCCAGGCGATGCGACGCCTCTACGCGCCGCTCGTCGAGCGCGGGACTCCGCTCATCGAGACCGACGTCGAGACCGCCGAGCTGGCCAAGTACGTCTGCAACGCCTTCCTAGCGTTGAAGGTGTCGTTCATCAACGCGGTGGCCCGAGTCTGCGAGCGCACCGGCGCCGACGTCGTGGACGTGGCCGACGTGATGGGCGCCGATCCGCGGATCGGCAGATCGTTCCTCAACGCCGGCCTGGGCTTCGGAGGCTCGTGCTTCCCGAAGGACGTGCGAGCGTTCCAGCGCCTCGTTGGCCGGCTGGGGTACGAGTTCCCCCTGCTCGACGAGGTCGTTCGCGTCAACGAGGAGTCGCTCGAGGCGACCCTGGAGAAGGTGCGGGAGGCCCTCTGGAACGTCGAGGGCAAGCGCGTCGCCGTGCTGGGGCTCTCGTACAAGCCGGGCACGGACGACGTGCGGTTCTCGCCCGCGATGGTCCTGGTCCAACGGCTGCTGTCGGAGGGGGCCACGGTCGTGGCGTACGACCCGCATGCGCTCTCCAACGCGAAGGCCGAGGTGCCCGAGATCGAGGTCGCCACCGACCCCTACGACGCGGCGGAGGGCGCCCACTGCCTCGTGATCTGCACCGAGTGGGACGAGTTCCACCGGCTCGACGTCGAGAGAATCGCCCGGGCCATGGCCCACCCGCTGATCGTGGACGGGCGGAACGTGCTCGACCCCGCGGTGGTGGGGGCGGCCGGGCTGAGCTACTTCCCGACGGGCCGTCCGATGGTGGTCCGGTAGGCAGACCGATGAAGGCGCACCTGCGAACGACGATCGACGCGGTACTCCGGCGGAGCCCGGCCCAGCCCCTGTTCCGCCTGCGGAACTCGGACCGGCTGGCCGTGCTCGCCTATCACGCGATCGAGGACGGCGGCCGCTTCGAAGAGCACCTCGGGTACCTGCGGCGGGTGGCGCACCCGGTGAGCCTTTCGGAAGTCGTCGACGCCGCGCGGAGCCGGGCGATGCTTCCGATGCACGCGGTCCTAGTCACGTTCGACGACGGGGATCGCAGCGTCCTCGAGGTGGCGGCCCCGCTCCTCGAGCGACACGGCATCCCGGGCGTGGCCTTCCTCATCTCGGGCCTGATCGACAGCGGGCGGCCCACATGGTGGGCCGAGGTCGAGGCCCTGGTTCGGTCAGGCGGCCGGGCACCCGCGCTCACGGCGTCCGGGCCCGACGAGGCAGTCCGCGCCCTGAAGCGGATGCCGGAGGAGCGACGTCGGGCGACGATCGAGGACCTGCGCTCGTCGGCACGGCTCGAGGCCCCGCCCGCCGGGCAGCTCCGGGCCGAGGAGCTCGCGACGCTCGAGGCCGCGGGGGTCGAGATCGGGAGCCACACCGCGACCCACGAGATCCTCCCCGGCTGCACCGACGAGAGCGTCGAGGCCGAGATCGCCGACGCTCATAGGGCGCTCACCGAGTCGCTGGGACACGCCCCGAGGGCCTTCGCGTACCCCAACGGGGACGGGGACCCTCGGGCCGAGAACGTCCTGCGGCGCCTCGGCTACGAGGCGGCCTTCCTCTTCGATCATCGGCTGGCCCGCCTCCCGATCGAGGACCCCTTGAGCATCTCCAGGGTTCGGATCGACGCGGCCGCCTCCGTGGACCGGTTGGCGACCGTCGTGACGGGCCTCCACCCGGCCGTCCATCACGTGAGGGGGCAACGATGAGACAACAGGTCCTGACCAAGGCCACGACCGTCGCGCGTCGCGCGGGCAGCATCGTCTCTCCGGCCTCCCGCCGGTGGCGTCGGCGCCTCCGGTCGCTGACGCTCGACCCGGATCGCTACGATGCCCTGTCCGCACCGGGGCCGGACGACTTCCTGATCTGCGGGTCGCCCCGGAGCGGGACGAGCCTCGTGTGCGCCGCCCTCTTCCAGCCGCCCCGATGCGTCGTGGCCATGGAGCCGTGGGACGGCCTCCGCATGACGCCCAGGGATCTCTTTGCGTCGCTTCGCGACGAGATCGAGCTGACCGGCCGCCTGCGCCGAGGGCGCCTCGACGTCGACGCCCTGTACGCGGAGGGCGCCGCCCGGTGGGTCCGCGAAGGCGAGGCCGACGTCGCCGTGCCGACGGAGGGCCGGTTCCGCCTCGGCGTGAAGTGGCCCGCGTACTGGCGCTACCTGGATCGGCTGCCTGACACGAGGTTCATTGTCTGCCTGAGGCACCCGGTCGAGGTGATCCGATCCTTCCGAAGCAAGGGGGGCCGGCTGGGCGAGGGCTTCGACTACGACATCCCCTTCAACCGGTCGATGAACGACGAGCTGGCCCGCGCCACCGACTCCCCAGAAGTCCGGCGCGTCCTCATGTACGAGCACATCAACGCCCGGCTCCTCCCGCACCTCTCTCGGCCCAACGTCCTGGCCCTCCGCTACGAGCGCTGGTTCGCGGAGGCGGACGCGGTCCTTCAAGAGTTGAGCGCGTTCCTGAGCGTTGATCTGTCCGAGGCGAGGATCCGGATCGAGCAGCCGCGGTCGGGGCGCGACGCGACCGACGAGGAGCGCGAGCTGATCCGGACCCACGCACCGAGCGCCGCGGCCCTCGGGTACGAGCTGTGAGCAGCCGGTGAGGGTGCGGTTCGTCATCAACGGCCTGGGCACGGGCGGGGCGGAGCGGTCCCTGGCCGAGTTGCTCCCCCGGCTGGTGGCCGAGGGGATCGAGCCCTCGGTCGTCTGCCTTTACCGGCGCGACGAGGGGGTCCAGGAGGACGTCCGCGCGGCAGGCTTCGACGTGCGGTTCCTCTCGGCGGGCGGTCGGGTGGGACGGGTCCGGGAGCTCCGTGGGCTGCTGGCAGAAGATCGGCCGGATCTCGTCCACACGACGATCTTCGAGGCCGACCTTGTGGGGCGGCTGGCCTCCGCGAGCCTCCGCATCCCGCTGGTCACGAGCCTCGTCAACACCTCGTACGACGACGTCCGCCTGCTGGACCCGAACGTTCGGCGCTGGCGCCTGGCGACGGCCCGCCTGGTCGACGGCTGGACCGCGCGGCGCCTCACGACCTGGTTCCACGCCATCACGCGGACGGTGGCCGAGTCCGCGGTCCAATCCCTCGGGATCCCCGGAGATCGGATCACGGTGATCCCCCGGGGGCGCGACGCCGAACGGCTCGGAGCGCCCAGCCCCGAGCGCAAGGAGCGGGCCCGGCGCGCGCTCGCCCTCGAGCCCCGCGATCAGGTGCTGCTCAGCGTGGCACGACAGGAATTCCAGAAAGGACAGGGCACGCTCGTCTCTGCGATGTCCCGGCTCCCGGCGACGGCCGTCCTGCTGATTGCGGGCCGCGACGGCAACGCGACAGCGACGCTGCGGGCCGCGGCCAGCTCGCTCGGGGATCGCGTTCGGTTCCTGGGGCACCGATCTGACGTCCCCGAGCTGCTCGCGGCGGCGGATGTCTTCGTCTTCCCGTCGATCTACGAGGGGCTGGGCGGGGCGGTGATCGAGGCCATGGCGCTCGGCCTCCCGGTCGTGGCGAGCGACCTGCCGGCCCTCCACGAGGTGGTCGAGCCCGGCCGCTCGGCCGTGCTCGTGCCGGCCGGGAACGCCGACCGGCTGGCGGAGGCCGTGGGCGGCCTCCTGCGGGATCGCCCCGAGCTCGGCCGTCTCGGGCGGCGGGGGAGGGAGCTCTTCCTGGAGAAGTTCACGATCGAGGGGGTGGCGAGGAGGATGTCGGAGATGTTCCGGTCGGTGGCCGACGTGGGGCGCCGACCCGGCCGCGAAGCGGGACGGGGCATCGGATGAAGGTCCTGCACGTCATCTCCACCGGCCGCCGCCGCGGCGGCGAGATCTTCGCTGCCGATCTCGTGCGGGCCCTCGCCCAGGCCGGGTTCGAGCAGCGGGTCGCCGTGATCAGCTCGGACGGCGTGGCCGCGGTACCGTTCGACGTGCCGAGCCATGTCTTCAGACTCACCGGGGCCCGCGTCCCGGGACTGCGGGTGCGGTGGGGGACCGTCCGGGCGCTGCGTGCGCTCGTCCGCGAGTGGCGGCCTGACGTCGTCCAGGCCCACGGGGGCCAGCCCCACAAGTACATGGTCCTGGCGAGCCCTCGGGGGACCGCCCCGGTGGTGTATCGGCGGATCGGGTCGGCCTCGTACGGCAACGACCGCGGGCTCCGTCGCCTTGTGCACGCACGCCTGATGCGGCGCGCCGACGCGATCGTGGCGGTGGCCGAGGCTGTTCGCGAGGAGACCCTGCGCATCTTCGGGCTACCCGAGGACCTCGTCGTGACGATCCCCAACGCGGTGGATCCGAGCCGCCTCGTCCCCTCGAGGAGCCGGGGGGCGACCCGACGCTCGCTGGGGATCCCGCCCGGGGCCCCCGTCGTGGTCTCGCTGGGCGCGCTCAGTTGGGAGAAGGACCCGCTGGCCCACCTGGCGGTTGCGGACGGCATCCGACGGGTCCGGGACGATGTGGTCCATCTCCTCGTGGGGGACGGGATCCTCCGAGGATCGGTGGTCCGGACGATCGGGGAGCTGGGGGTCGAGCGAGTGCGGCTGCTCGGGGTCCGGGCTGACGTCCCCGAGCTCCTCGCGGCCGGCGACGTGCTTCTCCTGACGAGCAGGACGGAGGGGATGCCGGCCGTCGTGATCGAGGCCGGGATGCTGGGCCTGCCGGTCGCCGGGTTCGACATCGCCGGCGTGCCCGAGGTCGTGGAGCACGGAGCGACAGGCCTGCTGGCCGCCCCCGGGGACGTCGAGGGGCTAACGCGCGCCGTGCTCGACCTGTTGGAGGACCCGGTGGCCCGACGCGAGATGGGGGAGGCGGCCAGGG
Organism: Actinomycetota bacterium; assembly: GCA_036374395.1. Lineage (GTDB taxonomy): Bacteria > Actinomycetota > UBA4738 > UBA4738 > CALAEC01 > DASUTW01. The sequence continues at coordinate 11,033 of DASUTW010000111.1, read as the reverse complement.
AGCGCTCCGGCCGCTTCGACATCCGCAGCGTGGCCGGGCAGTACGTGGATCTCTACCGGCGCCTCGCCAGCGATCGTTCCCTCTCGAGAAGCGGAGAGCCTGCATGAAGAAGAAGCGGATCCTCATCCTCATCAAGGGCCTTGGTCGAGGCGGCGCCGAGCAACTGCTGGTCAGCGCGGCGCCCTACTTCGATCGCGACCGATTCGAGTACGAGGTGGCCTACCTCTTGCCGTGGAAGGACGCCTTCGTCAAGGAGCTGGAGAGGCTGGGCCTCAGGGTGAGCTGTCTGGAGGGCGGCTCAGGCAGCGTCGGCTGGATGTGGCGCCTGCGGCGCTTCATCCGGGAGCGACGCGTCGATCTCGTGCACTCGCACTCGCCGGTGGCGGCGGTCGGGGCGCGGCTGGTCGGAGGGCCCGGGCTCGGCCGCGTCTACACCGAGCACAACGTCTGGGAGCGATACCATCCTGTGACCTACTGGCTGAACGCCCTGTCGTTCCCCCGGAACGATCAGGTGTTCGCCGTCTCCGATCGGGTGCGCCTCTCGATCGGGTACCCACGTTCGCTCCGCTTCCTCCCGATGCCAAAGTTGGAGACCCTGTACCACGGCCTGGATCCGGCGGCCGTGGCTCGCTGGGCCGGAGGGGACGGGGTGCGGGAGGAGCTGGGCATCCCCGACGACGCCCCGATCGTGGGGACGGTGGCAAACTTCAAGCACCACAAGGGCTACGAGGACCTGCTGCGTGCGGCTTCGCTGGTCCGGCGAGCGATCCCGGACGTCCGGTTCGTGCTCGTCGGCCGGGGACCGCTCGAGGAGGAGGTCCGGCGACAGGCCCTCGATCTCGGGCTGAGCGGGACGGTCGTGTTCGCCGGCTACCGGGAGGACGCCCCGCGCCTGGCCCAGGCGTTCGACGTGTTCGCCCTCGCGTCGGTTCACGAGGGACTGTCGATCGCCCTCATCGAGGCAATGGCCATGGGGACGCCGGCCGTCGTCACGAACGTTGGAGGCATCCCCGAGGTTGTGGAGCAGGGCAAGCAGGGGATCCTCGTGCCCCCCAGGGATCCGGGGGCGATGGCCCACGGCATCACGACGGTCCTCCGGGATGCGCCGCTCAGGGAGCGGCTCGGGGCCGAGGCCCGCCTGCGAGCGGCCACCTTCGACATCCGGAAGGCGGTCACGCGCATGGAGCAGGTCTACGAGGAGCTCGGGTGAGGGCCACCCGCGAGTACGCGATCAGGGCCTACGAGGACGCGGACCAGCCGGCCGTCCTCGAGCTCCTGGGGGCAGCTCTGGGACCGGGTCCCGGTGGGCGCCGGTCGCCCGAGTTCTTCGGGTGGAAGCACCAGGAGAATCCCTTCGGCCGCTCCCTGATGCTCGTCGCCGAGGAGGAAGGTCGGATCATCGGGCTGCGGGCCCTCATGCGGTGGCGGTTCCGGGCCGGTGACGGAACGGTCTCCGCGGCGAGGCCCGTGGACACTGCGACGCACCCCGACGCCCAGGGGCGCGGGGTCTTCTCTCGGCTCACGAAGGAGGCGCTGTCGGCTCTCAAGGGCTCCGCGAGCCTGCTCTTCAACACCCCCAACGAGAAGAGCCTGCCCGGATACCTGAAGATGGGATGGCGGGTCGTCGGCTCGATCCCGATCTCGGTGAAGGTCCGTCGGCCGCTGCGCGTCGCGGCCGGGATCCGGTCGCTGCGGCGGGCCGATGCCGCGCCGTCCGAGGGACGGCCGCGGATCCTCGCCGAGACGGCCGAGGCCGTCCTCTCGGACGACGCGGCGATCTCGTCCCTCCTCGAGGACCCCGGCATGGCCTCGAGCGGCAGGCTGATGACCCTCCGAACGCTCGAGTACCTGCGATGGCGGTTCGGGGCGGCGCCGCTGCTGGACTATCGGGCGGTTCGTCGGGACGAGGACGGGGCGCCGGCGGGCATGGCGATCTTCCGCGTGAGGCCCAGGGGCCGCCTGTGGGAGTCGACGATCGCCGAGATCCTGGTTCGGGACGGGGATCCTCGCCTCACGGCGATGCTGCTCCGAGATGTGGCCCAAGCCGCCCCCGTGGACGTGCTCACTTGCCACGTCTCGGGCTCTCCCGCTCGCGGCCCCCTCAGGCGGAGGGGGTTCCTTCGCGCGCCCCTGGGCATGACCTTCGTGACGCACCCCCTGGACGACGGCGTGCGGCCGGACCCCACCGAGCTGAGCTCGTGGGCCCTGTCGCTCGGCGACCTCGAGGTGTTCTGAGTGGAGAGCCGCAGAGCGATCGTCGTCGGCCTCGTGGTGGTGGTCGCGTTCACCGTCTTCCTCGTGCTCCTCGCGGAGGGCGCCTACGACACGTGGGCCGCGGTGCTCCTCGCGCCCCTGCTCGTCGGGGTGTCCCTCCCGGCCCTCTCCCGTCAGGCCCTCAGGGAGGGGGACCGGACCGTCTTCTGGATCCTGGTCACCGCCCTCATCCTGAAGCTCGGTGGGGCGATCGCGCGCCACTTCGTGGCGTTCGACGTCTACGAGGGCGGAGCGGATGCCGCCGCCTACGACGAATGGGGGGTGCAGATCTCGGATCGCTTCCGCGACGGCGATTTCACGACGGGGCTGGAGTCGCTGAGCGGTACCAACTTCATCCGGTTCCTCACTGGCGTGGTCTACACGGTGATCGGACCGAGCACGCTCGGGGGCTTCCTCGTTTACTCGTGGCTCGGGTACTGGGGGCTCTACTTCTTCTACCGGGCCTTCGTGGTCGCCGTGCCGACCGGCCGCTCGAGATCGTACGCCAAGGTCATGTTCTTCCTCCCCTCTCTCCTTTACTGGCCCTCGAGCGTCGGGAAGGAAGCCTGGATGATGTTCACGCTCGGGATCGCGGCGTTCGGGATCGCTCGGATGCTGAGCGGCGAGGTGGGGGCCGGCGCGCGATGGGCGATCCCGGGGCTGTGGCTGGCCTCTCTGGTAAGGCCCCATGTCGCCGGGCTGATGGGCATCGGCCTGCTCGTCGCCTTCCTCGTCCGACGCCAGGATCGATCCCTCCGCGAGGTGGCTCCCATCGCGAAGGGCGTCTCGCTCATCGTCCTGGCCCTCGCGGCGGCGGTCCTCGTGGTGAAGGCCGATGCCTTCCTGAAGGATCAGGGGATCGATACGAGCGGCGGCGTGACCTCGACGATCGGGCAGGTGACCGAGCGAACCGGTCAAGGGGACTCGGAGTTCTCCCCATCGATCGTGCAGTCGCCTCAGCGCGCGCCGATCGCCGTGGCCACCGTCCTGTTCCGTCCGTTGCCCTTCGAGGCCCACAACGCCCAGGCCCTCATGGCCAGCCTCGAATCCGTGTTCCTCTTGGGCTTCTGCCTGTGGAGGTTCCGATGGGGCCTTGCCGCTCTTCGGGGCTTTCGGGACTCGCCGTACCTGGCCTTCGCCATGGTGTACGTGGGGCTGTTCATCTTCGCCTTCTCGGGCATCGCCAACTTCGGTCTCCTGGCGCGGGAGAGGGTGCAGCTGCTCCCCTTGTTCCTGGCCCTCTTCTTCGTGCCGCCCCGCGATCGCTCGATCGGGGGCAGGAGGAGGGAGGAGGCGACCCAGAGCCTCAGGCCGTCAGCGTGAAGCTCGTCCCATCGGCGTTGCGCACGGTGACCTTCGACCCCTTGACCGCGGAGGAGAGGTCGAAGTCCGTGGGGCGCATCGCCCGGCCGTTCACCGTGCAGTCGGCGAAGACCGAGGTCGAGGGCACAGTGCCGTCGTTCACCGTCTCGTTGAAGACCACCGCCTTCCCCGAGACCTGGAACGCGACGCGACTGAACAGCGTCTCGGGGCTGTCGAAGCGGTGCTTCCCGAAGACGACGCCCACGGGAGCGCTGATCTGAGCGTCCCGGAAGGTCGCCCCGGCAGCGTGGAGCAGCACCCCGAGGCGGTCCTCACGGAGCGTGAAGTCACTGTACACGTAGCGGTTCCCGTAGGCGCCGTGCTCGATCCCGGCCTGCCCGCTGCCCTGCGTGATGAAGTGGTCGACCACGTGGGCACGTGTGTTGTTCTGCCACACGAAGACTCCGTCGACCTTGTTGTTGTGGGCGACGTTGTCGTCGAAGTCCCACACGCCGGAGGTCGTCGAACCCGTGCTCCGCTCGGGCCAGTGGAAGGCGCTGGCGTTCTTGGTGCCCTGGACACCCACCGCGACGGAGCCCCGGATGGCGTTGCCCTCGCCGGCCGCGAGGAAGAAGCCGGAGAGGCGATGGCCTCGGAACGGCGGATCGTCCTTGACCAGCGCCGCGACGCTTCGGAGGTAGAGCGTGTCGTGCGTCTCGGGCCCCGTCGCGTTCGCCTCGGCGACCGGCGGCCACCAGTACGCGGCCTCGAAGACGTCATAGGCGATCGTGTCCACGAAGGTCACGCCGTGCGACATGTGGGGGACGAACGCGTGCGCTCCGGCATCGCGGACCACCACACCCCGGATGACCGACCCCCGGGACGCGTCACCCATCATGTGGAAGTGGAGGGGGTTTCGCCCCGGGACGTCGTCCGTGTAGCCGTCCTCGCCGGGCTGTCGCGGACCCATGTGGCGGATGCCGACGTACTCGATGACCTGGGGCCGGGAGGACCTGAAGCGGATGTGGGCCCTGCCGCCGCTGGTTCCCTCGATGTTCACGTCCCGGGTGAGGTTGAGGACCTCAGCCGGGTGACCGTTCACCTGGGGGACCGCCGAGCCCATCGTGAAGGACGCGAAGCCGGCTCCCCCGTAGTCCCCGGTCGATGTCGGGGCCACAACGAGCTCGTCGGACGGGCTCCAGCTCGGGTCGGCGCCGGTTCGGTTCCAGGCGACCTTCGGCGTCCCTCGAGCGTCGAGGACCCCGTGACCCTCCACCCACAGGCCGACGTCGGTCGCGACCGGCGCCGTGTCGCCCCCCACGAACGCCGACTCATCGACGCCCACGAACCGAAGCGTGTCGCCCGGTCGCATCACAAGGGTGCCGTGCACGACCACGCTCCCGTTGGTCTCCACGAGGCTGTCCACCGACCAGACCTCGCCGGCCGGAACCGTGAAGCCGCCGCTGACGAAGCCGGACACCGTATGCACCCCCTCCGGCGGAGCGCTCCGGGAGGAGCTCGGCTCGGGGGACGGCTCGAGCGTCGGCGAAGGAACGGGCTCGGTCGGCTCGGGACTGGGCTCCGGAGAGGGGCTGGGGCTCGGGTTCGGCGCCGGGCTAGGCGAGGGGGTGGGGGACGGCGACTGGCACTGCTTCCGCTTGTGCGAGTTGCTGTGGCAGGGTGGCGTGCGCTTGACCTGCCAGGTCTTCGCGGCGTGGGCCCCGAAGAGCTCGACGATGGAGGATCGAACCGGCCCGGTCAGCGCCGCACCGACGAACAGGACGAGGATGGCGGCCACCTTCCCCCAGCTCGCAAACGGCGACGCGATCCTGCGCTCGGCTCGCCGTCGTCGTTCGTCGATCGAGATCGGGCCCACGCCCGGGCTCTCCGCCTCCAGGAGACCGAGGTCGACGAGGTCCGCGGTCGGGACGAGGAGCAGTCTGGGATCCGGGCTCCCGGTGACGGACGTGGAGCGGAGTCGGCCATCCCAGATCAGGCGCAGGAGTCCATCGAGCGACCGGTCGGTGAGGAACGACGCCTCACGGACCGTGATCCACTCAGGGATTCGGCTGAGGTCCTCGGTTGGCACGCGGCCCACCTCGTGGCGATCGACGACGCGGATCAGACTGTTGGTATCGGTCGCCCGGGGGGCGACTCTTGACGTCCCCCGCTCGTCCCTCGGACATCGAGGGGGGCCGAGCGCAGGGGCGACCTACGGCGACCGACGGTACGGATGGGAGCGGTGTGGCGACGAGGACTGAGATCGATCGATCCGTCGGAGAGGGCGGGAACGCGACGCCGAAGCTCCGGGGAGCCGTCCTCGACGTCGCGGGCGTCGCGCTGTTCGCGGCCCTGGTGGGGTGGACGATCCTGGCGGGGACCGTGTCCGGCGACGATCCCGCCCTCGTCTCCGGGCTGGTGGCGGTTTCCGGCATGGGCGTCTTGGTCGGCAGGGTAGCAGGCATCAGGAGCGGTTTCATCATCCCGGCGGCCCTGGGTGCCGCAGCGCTGGTGCTGATCGTGCGATCGCCGGACGATCTTGTGGGCAGCGGTCCACTCGGGGGCCCCTTCGGGTACGCGAACGCCACGGGGGCGTTCCTCGCCCAGGCCGCGATTGCGGGAGTGATCATCGGTGTCAGCGGCCGCTGGGTGGCCCTGCGCGTGGTGGGATGGGCCGCCGCGATCGGGTTCGGCACCGTGGTCTTCGGGAGCGGTTCCATGGCGGCGTTCGCCCTCGTCGTGGCGCTGCCCCTCGTGGCGCTCGCAGTCTCGCGTTGGCTGAGCCCCCGCGTCGCCGTCGGGCTGATGGCAGGGCTGTTCGCGACGGCGCTCGCGGCGACGATCGTGGTCGGAGCCACGTATCCGAGCGACGGCTCCGCCGAGCCCGGGATCATCGAGAGGACGGTGGGGGAGCGGCGGGCCGTCCTGTGGCGTGATGCCGTGGACATCATGGCGGAGGAGCCGCTCACCGGCGCGGGGATCGGGAGCTTCCAGCGCCTCAGCCCCACCGCGGTGGACGACGCCGACGCTCGGTGGGCGCATAACGAGTTCCTCGAGGTGGGGGCGGAGACGGGCTTCCCGGGTCTGATCCTGCTCGTGCTCGCCTTCGCCTGGGTCTTCGCCAGGCTGTGGATGGGCCCGCCGGATTCGGTGGCGGCGCTCGGGGCGGCGGCGGCGGCGGCGATCGGGATCCACGCCTCGATCGACTACGTGCTGCACTTCCCTGCGATCCCGATCGCCGCCGCCGCCCTGATCGGATCGACGACCGCCTGGAACCGGAGGAGCGGAGGGCGTTGAACGCGATGGAGCTCCTCCGAAAGGGCATCAAGACGGCGGTCCTGCCCGCCGGCGTGCTGCGTCCGCGGCGCGACGGCGACCTCGTCGTGCTCCTGTACCACCGGGTCGGGGTGGGATCGAGCGAGATCGACCTCCCGCTGGAGCTCTTCGAGCGCCAGATGCGTACGCTCGCCGAGGAGGATCGGCCGACGGGGCTGGACGAAGCGGTCTCGGACGGCTCGCGAGGGGGCGTCGTGGTGACGTTCGACGACGGCACACCGGACTTCCACTCCCACGTCGTGCCTGTGCTGGTGCGGTGCCGCATCCCGGCCGTGCTCTACCTCGCGACGGGCCCGGTCGAAGGCGGGAACGGCTCGCTGAGCTGGGCGCAGCTCGAAGAGGCGGTCGCGACGGGGCTCGTCACGGTGGGAAGCCACACACACTCCCACCGGGCGTTGGTCCGGGTCTCCGAGCGGGAGGCCGAGGACGAGATGCGGCGCTCGAAGGAGCTGATCGAGGACCGGCTCGGGGTCGAGTGCCGCCACTTCGCGTACCCGTTCGCGGCGGGCTCGCCCGCCGCCGACCGCGCGGCCAGGCGCGTGTTCCGGACGGCCGCGCTCCATGCGTGGAGGACGAACCGGAAGGGCCACACCGATCCGCACGCCCTGGGGAGGACCCCCGTCCTGAGGAGCGACGGGCGCCGCTTTTTCCGGGCCAAGGTGCGGGGCATGCTCGACGGGGAGGCTCTGATCTACCGAGCCCTGCGGCGGGGCCCCTGGAGGTGGTCGTGAGCCGCATCGCCCACCTCACGACGGTGGACTTGACGCTCCGGTTCCTCCTCCTCGGGCAGCTGCGCAGGCTCAGGGATGAGGGGCACGAGGTCGTGGGCATCAGCGCCCCAGGGCCGTGGGTGGCCGACCTGGAACGGGAGGGCATCCGCCACGTACCGTGGCCGCACGCGACCCGCTCGTGGGATCCGAGGGGAGACCTCCGAGCGCTCCGTGAGCTGGTGGGGATCCTCCGGCGAGAGAGCTTCGACCTGGTGCACACGCACAACCCGAAGCCGGGCATCCTGGGGAGGCTGGCTGCCAGGGCCGCGGGCGTCCCATGCGTGGCGAACACGGTGCACGGCCTCTACGCCACGCCCCAGGACCGGCTGATGAAGCGCGCGGCGGTCCTGAGCCTGGAGTGGCTGGCGGCGTGGTTCAGCGACCTGGAGCTGTACCAGAGCGAGGAGGACCTGCTCTGGGCCAGGCGCCGGCGGCTGGTCGACCCTCCCCGGTCGGTGCTGCTCGGCAACGGCACGGACCTCTCGCGCTTCGACCCCTCGAAGGTCGACCGGGGACAGATCGATGAGCTCCGCCGCGACCTCGGCATCAGACCCGACGAGATCGTCGTCGGGACGATCGGGAGGATGGTTGCCGAGAAGGGATACCGCGAGCTCTTCCGGGCCGCGGAGGTGGTCAGGCTGGCCCGCCCCAAGGCACGGTTCCTGGTCGTGGGCGAGCGGGACCCCGAGAAGGCCGACTCGCTCTCCGAGGAGGAGATCGCCCGGGCCAAGGAGCACGTCGCGTTCGCCGGCTGGCGTACCGACGTGCCCGAGCTCCTGGCGGCGATGGACATGTTCATCCTGCCTTCGTGGCGAGAGGGGATGCCACGTTCGGCGATCGAGGCCGCCGCGATGGGGCGGCCGCTGGTGCTAACTGACATCCGCGGCTGTCGTGAGGTCGTGCGCCACGACGAGGAGGGGCTGCTCGTGCCGCCCCGCGCCCCGGGGCGTCTCGCGGAGGCGATCGTGCGCCTGATCGATGACCCGGGGCTCCGGGAACGGATGGGCCGGGACGCGAGGGCCCGGGCGATCGAGCGGTTCGACGAGCGGAAGGTCGTGGACCGGGTCGCCGCGGAGACCACTCGCCTTCTGGTTCGCAAGACACGCGGCGATGGGCGAACCTGGCTCAGACCCGCGACCTCGGGGGATGCCGGAGCGATGGCCAGGCTGCATCGCGAGAGCATGCCGACCGCCTTCCTCCCCACGCTCGGTGACGGCTTCCTCCGCCAGCTCTACGAGGCGCTGATCTCGGACCCGCAGGGGGTGGCGCTCGTGGTGGAGCGGGAGGGCCGGGTCCTCGGCTTCGCCACCGGGGTCCCGTCGGTCCCGCGCTTCTTCCGCCGGTTCGCCCTGCGGCGAGGAGTTCGAGCCTTCCTGAGCGCGGCGCCCCGACTGGCGAGCGGACAGGTGCGTCGCCGCATGCGAGAGACGGCCGCGTATCCGGAGGCCTCGGTCTCCCTTCCCCCGGCCGAACTCCTCTCGATCGCGGTTGCCCCGGGCGCGCGGGCGAAGGGTGTGGGCAGGGCGCTCGCGGGGGGTGTGCTCACGGCGCTGGGGCGACGAGGAGCGACGGAGGTCAAGGTCGTGGTCGGAGCCGACGACGAGGACGCGAACCGGTTCTACGAGCGGGTCGGGTTCCGCCTCGCGGCCCGCCTCGAGGTGCACGCAGGGACGGCCAGCAACGTGTGGGTGAGGGACGTCGGGGCCGAGCGGCGTCCCGAGGCGACGTGACCTTCCTCGTCGCTCTGATCGGCGGGATCGTCCTCACCCCGCTCGCTCGGGCGGTCGGGCTCCTCACGGGTGTGGTGGATCGCCCCGACGGAGGTGAGCTCAAGATTCATCGGCGACCCATCCCCCTCACGGGCGGGCTCGCGGTGGTCGCCTCCATGGCCGCCTCGCTCTGGATCCTGGGCGATCTCCCGTCCGGGTGGATCCTGGGCGCGGTCGCCCTCGCCCTCGTGGTGGGGGTGGTGGACGACGCGTTCCCACTGCCCGCGGCGGTGCGTTTCCTCGCACAGGTGGGGTCGGGCCTGCTCCTGATGGGCGCCGGGCTCCGGCTCGAGCCGCTGGGCATCTTCGCTGCCATCGGTGTGGTCCTGCTCGTGCCGGCAACGACCAACGCGGTGAACCTCATCGACGGGCAGGATGGGCTCGCGGGGAGCCTGGGCGCGGTGGCGGCGTTGGGCCTGGCCCTGCTGCTGGCTCGGCCAGGGGGCGACCCGGGCGCGGCGCTGGCCCTCGCCACCGCGGGCGCTCTCATCGGCTTCCTCGTCTGGAACAGGCCTCCGGCGAGGATCTTCCTGGGGAACGGGGGAGCCTACGCGGTGGGCGTCCTGCTGGCCGTCCCCGCTGCGACGCTGAGCACCGACGGATGGCGAGGGCTCCTGGCCGCGGCGCTCTGCCTGGGCGTCTTCGCCTTCGAGCTCCTGTTCACGGTGGCCAGGAGGATGGTCTTCCGGCGTCCGATGGCCGGGGGGGACAGGGCTCACTCCTACGATCTCGTCGCTGCGCGCAGCGGCGACCGCCTTCGCACCACGATCGCCTTCGGGGCCCTGGCGATCCTGGCGGGAGGAGGGGCTCTCGTGGTCGGGCTGACGCCTCTTTCCTTCGGCGTTGCCGTCTTCACCCTCGCCTGCGCGGCCGCAGCGCTCTTGGGCCGAGGCCTGTGGAGGGACCTCCGCGGGGATCCCCGCGTCGCCTGATCCCTACCGGCGGTGCCAGCCGGGGTGCGTCCCCGGGTCGTCCGTGGCGTCGCCGGTCCGGGCGGCCTCGGGCTCATCGAGGCGGATCGCCCTGATGGGTGCGGAGGAATCGTCCGGCCGCTCCGGCTCGCTGCGATCATCGTCCTCTGCGCCCCCGGGGCCTCGCTCGTCCTCGGACGTCGCCGGCTCGGCCACCTCCTCCACGAGGCTGGTGAGCTGGTCGTTGACCGAGTCGATCGCCTCGCCGAGCGGGTTCAGCGCCTCCCGGATCCGGTCGGGGATGTCGTCGATCCTGGCCCGAGCGCGGTCGATGCTGGACCGGATCGAGTGGACGATCGGGCCGAGCTGCTCCCGCCAGGAGACCATACGGTCGGCCTCCTCGCGGACCTGAGCCCGCATCCGGTCGAGCTGCTCGACCTGCTCCTGGTGAGCCTGTCCCGCCACGTCGATGATGCGGGTGGCAGCCCGCTCTGAGGCCTGGATGATCGCCGAGATCTGCTCGGAGGCGTCCACGGGGGTGGGGGTCTCCGGTCTCGCGGCGAGCTCGGCGCGGGCCGCGGCCAGCTCCGCCTCGGCCTGAGTCGCTCGGGTCTCGGCGGCCCGGGCCTGCTGCTCCAGGTCGGCGCGGGTGCCGGCGAGCTGGGCCTCCATCGAGGCGATCCGGGCCTCAG
>DASUTW010000110.1:0-9532 GCA_036374395.1 Actinomycetota bacterium | reverse complement strand
GTCGTCACACGCCATGGCCGTCCCCCGAGAGGTAGACGCTCCACGGTGCGGGGAGGTTCACGCGGCTAAGGTGGGCTCGAGATGGCGATCGAGGATCTCGCGGCCGAACAGTTCTGCTACGTCACCTCCATCGGACGCGTCACGGGCCGCCCGCACACCATCGAGATCTGGTTCGCGCTCGACGGGAGGACGCTCTACCTCCTGTCGGGGGGCGGGCGGGCCTCCGATTGGGTGCGGACCCTGGAGCGAACGCCCGACGTGACGGTTCGGTTGGGGGACAGGATCTTCCCCGGTCGCGCCCGGGTGGTCACGGACGCCGAGGAGGACGAGCGAGCTCGCCGCCTCGTCCACGACAAGTACCAGCCGGGCTACGGGGGGGACCTGGCCGGGTGGCGGCGACGCTCATTGCCGGTGGCGCTCGATCTCGATGAGGACTGATCGTGCCGGTGCTCCCGCCCCCCGGAGGGGGCGGGAGCACCGGCACCTCGTCACGAAGCCGGCACGTTGATGCGGTGCAGGATCCGCTGCTGGGCCCTGACCTGAGCGGGGGTCGAGGCGCCGAGGCGGACGCTCTCGGCGGCGGCCACCGCCGCCCCGAACGTCGTGTCGAGGGTCCCGTCACCGTCCGCGTCGTGGACCAGCTCGGTGAAGCCCACGGCGCCGTTCGCCAGGTTCAGCCAGGCGGTGAGCAGCTCTCGGTCGAATCGGCTGAGGTGCTGAGGCTTGCCCCCACCCTTGAGGACGTCCGCGGCGTGGGCCAGGCTCGCCAGCGCCGTGGCCTCGTCGAAGACGGAGCTGCCGAACCGCGCGATGGCGAGGTAGCACTCGAGCGTGGCCACGGCGAAGTCCGCCCGCGCCCCGCCCCGCATGTACTGGCGGTGCCACCAGCCCGTGGGCCGGGTCCGATCCGCGTTCCCCGCGATGAGGACGGCGAGCGTGGCCGGCCCGCTCGCCCCCCCGTCATCGTCCGTCGCGGAGAACGTCGCCTCGTAGATGCACGCGTCCCCGTACGTGTGGCTCTGGGTGTCGGTGACGTCGCGGGGTTGGACCGACGGGCTGTTCGGCGGGTCGGGGAGGGGCGGGTTCACCAGCGAGGTGACGAGGACGATCGGCGATCCGTCCCCGAAGTCCCACCGCAGGAAGAGATCGTCCGACCCCGGGTCGGTGGCTCGTCCGGTGAGCTCCACAGGCTCGCCCGCCTCACCGATCACCGTGGGGACGCCGTTCACGATCTCGGTCCCCGTGAGGTCGAAGCCGGCCGTCGGCGGCACGTTGGTGAAGGTCACGTCGATCGTCTGGCACGTCTGCGTGTCGTCGTCGTGACCGCAGACCTCCACCGAGAAGATGCCGTTGTCCCCGTACACGTGCGGCGCCGAGAAGGCCAGCGTCGCGTCGGGTCGCTCGTTCTCCAGGATCCCCCCGACGGTCTCCACCGGGGTGCCGTCCCCCCAGTCGATCGTGACGCTGAGCATCTCCTCCCACCCGGGGTCGGTCACCGTCCCCGAGACCGTGACCGCGTCGCCCTCGGGCTTCGGCCCGTCCTGTGAGAGCCCCACCAGCGAGGGAGCCACGTTCACCACCGTGACGGTCGTGCAGTCCTCCCCCGCATCCCCGATCGAGTCGGTCACCCGCAGGCAGACGGGGAACACCCCGTCCTGGCCCACGTCCGTGAAGGTCGGCGTCTGCCCGGTCGCGTCGTCGAACTCCCCGTCTCCGTCGAGGTCCCACTCGAACGTGAAAGGCGTGTCGTTCTCGGGGTCCGTGGCGCTCCCGGAGAGGCCGACGTCCGTCCCCTCGACCGTCATGTAGGGACCGCCCGCGTCCGCCTCCGGCGGCTCGTTGACGACGGTGAAGAACACGTCGATGTCCGTGGAGGCCGGTGTGATGCCCGGCGGGCTGACCTGCGAGCTCCACGCCGCGTAGTGGTGGTTCGCTCGACACGCGCCGTTGTTCTCGTTGTAGTCGCCGTAGTCCGGCGTTCCCCCAGGATTGATGATGGGCCAGGTCACCTCGGAGACCCGGCGGCTGGCCCCCGTCGTCGTCCCGTTGTTGGTGACGGTGGTGGCCCGGATCTCTTCTTGGCCCGAGCGGTCGTCGTTCCACGAGAAGAACACGTTGTTCGTCGCGGGGTCGATGCAGGCCATGGGGAAGTACTGATCGGAGCCGTCGGCCGGGTTGTCGTTCACCGTGAGCAGGGCCGTGCAGGTCGCCGCGGGGAAGTCGCACCGCGAGAGGAAGGCCTCGCGGTCGCCGCTACCCTGCGTCGAGTCGGCCGAGAAGTTCACGTACGCGCGGTTGCTGTTCGTCGGGTCGGCGAGCACCGTCGGCTGCGGGAACTCCCGATCGATCCCCACGTTGCCGAAGGTGAGGTTGTCGGCGACCACCGTGGGGCCGGCGAGGTTCGGCGTGTTCCCGGCTCCCGGGCACGTCGTTGCCGTCGCTCGCCACAGGATCACTCTCGTCGTTCCCATGTTCGTCCCGACGCCGTTGCCCACGACGTAGGCGGTGCCGTCGGGCGCCACGTCGAGGTGGGCCGTGTCGGTGAACTGCGGGAAGACGAACGGGTTGCTCCAGGTCGCTCCGCCGTCGTTCGAGCAGACCACCTCGCCCTGCACGGTCCCGCTCCCGCCCGTCTGGGGGCAGTTGATCCCCGAGGTGAAGTGGCGCGTGAACACGTAGAGGTTGTTGGGGTTCCCTCGGTCGATCCCGATGTGGGGCTGATCCGGGAAGTCGGGGCCTCCGGGCGGGTAGGAGAACGGAGAGCTGACGATGTTCGAGAACGTCTGCCCGCCGTCCGTGGACACGTGCAGCGAGTTCGTGCAGTTGCCCGCCATGGGCGCGTTCGCTCCGTCGTCCCGGAACAGCTGGATCAGGAAGAAGCTGCTGACAGCGTCGGCCACCACCGAGGGGTCGCAGCACGGATTGCTTCCCGCCGGCGTCGGTGCGCTCTGCTCGGCCTGGAAGGTTTGCCCGCCGTTCTGCGACGAGACGATCCCCAGGCCGTTCGGCCCGCCGTTGTAGGCCAGAACGATGTTCTGGCCGCCGCCTCCCGTGGCGGCCATCGAGATCTCGGCCTGCGTCCCGGGCGAGTTCGTCGTGCGGACGTTGGGCCCCGCCGGCACGCCGCCGCCGACCGCTGCGCCGCGAGCGGCCTCGCGCTCTGCCCGGAAGGCGGCCAGGGTCGGGGCGCTCACGCTGGCGATCGCCTCGTGGGCGCCGAGGCCGGGGGGATGCTTGTAGAGCGGTTGGATCTCCTCTTCGGGCTGGGCCGCCGCCGCAAGGGGCGGCACGGCGATCGTCGCAGCTCCCAGCGCGAGGAGAGCGAGCAGGGTGGCGGCACGTCGCATGGGGTCCTCCCTCCGCGTCCACGAGCCGCCGGCCTCGTCCGCACGAGGCTCGCCGGCCCGGGTCCCGTCCTACGCTTGCTCCGCGGACCGGTCAAGACGGCCGTTCGGCCGTCGGTGGGAGGGGGGACGCGCCCCTCCCGCGTCACGCGCAGGTGACCGGCGTGAAGTCGTCGTCGTAGACGTCGAAGCAGACCGCTCCGAAGGTGGTCCCCTCCAGGCGCGTGAGCGCGACGTTCGCCTGACCGCCGCCCGTCACGTTCACCGCGGCGGTGTCTCCGAAAAGGATCGATCGCTCGATCTTGTGGAGGCCGCTCAGCCCGCGGAAGGCCGTCCCCGTGCCCCCGGACCCCTGGAAGGCCTGGAGGATCGAGTCGATCACATGGACGTTCACGCCGCCCGCCCGCATGGCGACCGACTCGGCGTTGGGAGCGCCGAGCGTGAAAGCGCCCACCTGGCGAAGCAGCGGCACCGCGGAACCTCCTCCGGTGACGGCGTCGATCGCCACCGACTCGGTCGTCCCGTTCTGGGCCTGCACGTTGACGTCGAAGAGCCGAGCGTTGCCCTGGATGCGAGCGGCCACGGCGAACGGCTGATTGCCGGTGTTCAGGATCGTCAGAGAGCGGATCTCGGTGCTGCCGCCGGCCGCCACCACGGCATGGTTCGGATCCGCGGAACCGGCCCCCACGATCAGCGTCCGGATGCCGGCGCCCTGGACGGTCACGCCGCTCGGGATGGAGAGCATCGTCGCGCCCACGTTGAACGTGCCGGGCTCGAGCTGGATCATCGTGTTTGGGCTCGCCGACCCCACGGCGGCGATCAGCTCGGCGGCCGTGTCCACGACGACCGTCCTGACGTACGAGCGCTGGAACGCGCCGGAGTCCATCCCGTCTAGCAGGTCCGAGTCCGCGGCGGTGGCATCGACCCGGAGGAACCCCGCGGAGTCGATCCCGTTCAGCAGCTGCGCGTCCGTCGCCTTCTCGTTCTGGTTCAGGAACACGGGTCGAGGTGCTTGATCAGGTGCTTGAGCTTCTTGTTGAGGTGGCGCCGGCCGGGGCGACGGCTACCACGAGGACCGCGAGCACGGCCACGAGGATCGTCTGGGTGTGCCTCCGCATCTCCGCCTCCCTTGGATCGGTGGCGCTCATCATCCTCCAGAGGCTTCGGGAGGGCTGAAGGTCGGTAGGGTATGCGCCGTGGCCGAGCACGTGTCCCTGCGCGACGTGACCCACGAGGACCTGGACGTCTTCTACCAGCACCAGCTGGATCCGGAGGCGGCCGGGATGGCGGCGGCCACGCCACGGGGGCGCGGCGCGTTCAGGGCCCACTGGCGACGGATCCTCGCCGACCCCACCGTGGTCACGCAGGCCGTGCTCGTGGACGGGGAGCTCGCGGGGAACGTCGTCAGCTTCCTGCGGGAGGGGAAGCGCGAGGTCGGCTACTGGATCGGGAAGCGCTACTGGGGGAGGGGGGTGGCCACGGCTGCCCTGGCCCGGTTCCTGGAGCTGATCGACGAGCGCCCTCTGCACGCTTACGTGGCCAAGCACAACCTCGCCTCGGTCAGGGTGCTCGAGAAGTGCGGCTTCGAGGTCGTGGGCGAGGATCTGGCCTTCACCACGATCGCCGGGGAGCCCGTGGAGGGGTTCATCCTCCAGCTGAGCTAGGCGAAGCCCCCGCGAGAGGCGTTCCGTGCCAGGCGACGACGCTTGGCTGACAAAGGGTGAGGGGCCGGCGGCCCGAACGGGCCGCCGGCCCCTCACCTCGTACCGGCTGGGCTCTACGGCCCGAGCAGGTACCCCATGCTCTTCTCCATCACGGCGGCCCTGGACGAGGCACCCGTGATGCCCTCGAACCCGAACCCGAAGAACAGGGTGTCGGCGGTCGCCGCGACGGCGCCCTCCTCGAATCCGACGGACTGGGTCCGCTCCCAGTTGTTGGGGTTGGGCCCGCTGCCCTCGGCCGGGCCCGAGATGTTCCAGGCCCCGAGGCCGGTCTCGAAGGACTCCACACCGGGCTCGGTCGAGACCTCCACGTGGTCCACCCACGCGCCGAGTCCTTGGACGGCCCAGTCGCTCGCGTAGGAGATCGAGACCTCGATCTCGCTGCCGGCGTAGTCGGAGAGGTCGATCTCCCACTCCTCCCAGCCGGCCGAGCGGCCGGAGTGCGCGTTCCACTCACCGGTGGTCCCGGTGCCGGAGCAGTCCGCCCCCTGGTACCGCTCGAGCCAGGGGTGCAGCTCGAACCAGCCGCTCGCGCAGCTCGACCCGGTGCTGTTGTTGGTGTTGCCGTTCTGGTCCGGCAGGGTGGTCCAGTCGTCCGCCCCCACCGTGTGCGCCTCCACGAAGACGAAGTCCCAATCCGGCTCCGTGTCGTAGGAGAACCGGAACGTCAGCGTGGGGTTGTCCGCCGCCGTCACGCCCGTGAGGTCGATCGTCCTCATCAGGCGCTTGTAGCTGATGTCCCCCATGTTCGAGTAGACGTACCAGTCTCCGTCGAAGGGCTCGAACGCGCCCGCTGCTCCCGTGTCCCACACCGCCGGCCCCGTGCTGGCGAACTGCGGGTACTCGCCGGGCGGCAGGAGGCTGCTCGTCGTGATGAACGATGCCGTGTGGACCTGGTTCTGGGCGCTGTCCGCCCCGTTGAACTCCCAGTTCGTGCCGGTGTACGGATCGTCCACCCCCAGCACCGAGAACGGGTTCCCGGCCTCGTCGGTGCCCGCATCGCTGTTGTAGATGTAGGCGCCGAGGTAGTACTGGAGGAAGTCGTTCTTGTCCGAGAACACCTGGCACCGGTCCAGCACCAGCGCCCCGCCGACCACGCAGGTCTCGCCGGCCACCGGGTCGTAGAGCTGGGTGCCGGCGAGGCCGTTCTCCGCCGCGCCTGCCCACTGGCCCGTGTACAGGAGCTTCCCGCCCTCGTTGAGGTAGGCCCTCGACTCGAGGATCAGGTCGTTGGCCAGTCGGTCGATGTTGCCGGGGCCGCGGCCGGCGGTCCGGGTCACGAAGTTGTTCCCCATGTACCAGATCGCCGCGTCGTAGTGGCTCAGCACGCCGAGGTGATCCGGGGCCTCCCGGCCCATCGCGTCCACGTCCCACACGTCGTACGTGTGGCCGGCCGCGTCCAGCGCGTCTGTGTACGACGAGAGGTAGTTCGGGACGTTCGGGTCGGTGCTCGCGTATCCGGGGATGTTCACGGCCCCCGTCCGGTCCTCGTTGGCGACGATCAGGACGTCGGCGTCGGCGTCCTCGACCACGTCGAACGACTGGTGGTCGCTCGATGACGACCCGGCGGCGAACCAGTACTCCACCGAGTCGCCGACCGACAGGCCGGGTATCTCGCCACGGAGGAAGTGGTAGTAGGCGTTGTAGGCGTTGTTGCCTCCAAACACCTCACCGTCGGGCGCCGCGCTCGTCGGCGCCGTCTGCGTGGCGCCTCCGTTGACGCTGTAGTTGAGCGTCACGTCGCCCAGCGACCGCTTCGCCAGGACGTCCACCGGCTGCGAGGACCCGCCCGCGTAGGAGATGTCCACCGCCAGGTCGGACGACGGGTGGTTCGTCTTCCACGGGTCGATCTCCGACACGTCGAGGTAGAAGTCCTCGGTATCGATCCCTGCGTGCGAGGCCGGGTCGTCGGGGTCGAGCGCCGAGCGCGCCACGTTCAGCGCGAACTCGAGGTTCCGCTCGAACTCCTCCTGCACGAGGGCCTCGTCGTCCGGGAAGACGAACCCACAGCCCGGGCACCCCTCGGACAGCTCCGGGGTCCAGGCGAGCACGTCGCGCTCGCCGTGGGCCCAGTCGGTGAACTCCCCGTTCGTCGTGTAGAGGTCCGCGCCGACGCCGGGGTCGAAGTCCTCGACCGCCGGGTCGTCGTCGGTCCCCGTCAGGGCCACGTAGATCGGGTCGTCGGCCGACGGAGTCTGCACCTGCCAGCCCTGCGTGTACAGCAGGAGCTGGCCGAACGAGTGATAGCTGATCGCGAACCGCAGCTTCGGCAGCATGTCGAACAGCCGGATGTTCGCCTGGACCTCGGGCTCCGACGCCGGGGTCGGGCCGCGGTAGGTCTCGCTGGCGAACTGCGAGGAGGAGCCCTCCTCGTCGTAGTTCCAGTGCTCGGGATAGTTCCGATTGAGGTCGACGCCGTCGCCCGGCGTGATCTCGCCGTCCCCGTTGTTGTCGCGGAGGTTTTTCCGCCACAGACGGTCGTCCGTGAACGTGTACTCGTAGCCGTCCGGGTTGACCACCGGGACGAACCAGAGCTCGGTCGTCTCCAGCAGCTCCTGGATCTCGGGGTTCCCGGCCCTCCTCTCGGCCACGAACCACTTGAGGAGGCGCATGTCCACCTCGGTGCTGATCCACTCACGGGCGTGGGTGGTGCCCTGGTAGAGGACCGCGGGCCGCTTCCCCACGGGGAGGCCACGGGCGCCCTGGGTGAGGCGCACGGCGAGGATGTCCCGCCCCTGATGGGACTCGCCGAGCTTGTGGAGGGCGGCGAACCCGCGGTTCTGAGGCGCCGAGGCGATCGCTCGGAGCTGGTCCTCGATGCCGCCTGACTCGTCGTAGGAGCGCCACACGTCGAAGCCGAAAATGGACTGCTCCTGCGCGGCCTGGATCTGCGTCAGGCCGTCCTCGTTGCGGACGGGGCGCAGGCTGATGCCCCGCCGCCGGAGTGCCTGCCGCTCGTTCGGATACATCACCACCTGGAAGTGGACGCCGTCCGGGGTGGTCTCGACGTGCGCGATGTCGAGCCCGAGGCCCTCGATCTCGGTCCACTGCTCGGCGGTCACGGTGGCCTCGTACAGCTGGAGGCGCGGCCCGCCCCCGCCCGAGCCCTGCTGCGCGACGGTCGGGGTGACGATCGCGCCGACGAGCAGCGACGCGGCGAGGACGGTGAGGAGGGTGTTGCGTGGGCTCCGCATACGGAATCTCCCTTGTCTGCAGACGGACGAATCCCTGTTGGCGGGGTCGCACCATAGACCCAATCTGATCGGCAGGTCAAATCGCATCCTCGGGGCTCCTCAGCGACCCTCCAGGCGGCCGCGGAAGGTTCCCGCCCCCACCACCCTGGCGCCTTCCGCCTCGACGATCTGCCGGAGCGGCCGGTCCGACGTCACCACGGTCAAGGTCTGCGGATGGGGGTGGTCGCGGACCAGGTCGGCGATCATCCGGTCGGCGGCCTGGGATCCGCCCTCTGCGAATCGCACCTTGATCCCCCCCGAGGTCCCCACCCTCAGCCCCTTCGGCCGGAAGTCGAAGACGACCGTGAGCGGCTCGCCCGATCGTTCGGCGTAGTCCTCGAGCTCATCGATCAGCTCGCGGATCGCCCGCCCCGGGTCCTTCCACCAGCGGTTCGGCTTGGAGCCGATCAGGTTCATCCCGTCGATCAGCCAGTGTCCCGGCTCGCGCTCCATGCGTTCACCGTAGCCGTCCCGGCGAACCGGGATGGGCCCGCGTGCGTCTGAGGGGATGAGCGAACGAGGAGGCGATCGATGGGAAGGCTCGGATGGCTCATCGTCGCTGCGGCGGCGAGCGTGGCCGTGCCGGCGGCGCCGGCGTCGGCCGGCGGGGGTGGGGGCGGAGGCTGTCCCGAGCCGCTGACGAGCGGTACCGGAACCGTGGTCGAGATGCGCGACGTCTGCTTCTCCCCGACTGTGATCAGGGTCCGGCCCGGGACGAGGGTGAACTTCGTGAACCGCGATCCGTTCGAGCACAACATCATCGGGGCGAACGGTCGCTGGGGCGAGTACGACGACATGCAGCTGGACGAGACCTTCTCCCGCACCTTCAGGGAGCCGGGCGTGTTCCCCTACGCCTGCGCGTTCCATCCCGGGATGATGGGAAGCGTGGTGGTCGGCCGCGGGGTCGTGGTGGAGACCGCCTTCGTGCCGCCCTCGCCGGAGCCCGTGGAGACGCCCGCCGCCGAGTTGCCTCTGGTGGTTCCCGACCCCCCGATGCGCGTCTCCAGCCTCGAGCCCGCGCAGGGATGGGGCCCGGCGGCCCTCGCTCCCTGGGCCGTCGCCGCCGCGGCGGTGGGGTTCGGGGTCGCCCAGCGGCGACGCCGCCGGGCCTGACCTTGTCGGGAGGCCATCCCGTCGTCAGACTCAGGCCGACAGCGGAGGGCGGCGGTGCGCGAGCCCGAGCCGGAGGTGGTCGCCCGCGCGCGGCGCGGGGACCTCGACGCGTTCGAGGAGC
>DASUTW010000109.1:0-6153 GCA_036374395.1 Actinomycetota bacterium | reverse complement strand
CCTCTCGGGCCTCGGCCCGAGAGGCGGCCGCCACCACCGCCAGGACGTCGCCGACGCAGCTCACCTCCTCGCCCTCGGCCACGAGCTGGCGCCAGTCCTTCGTGATGAGCCCCTGTCGCCGCTCCCCGGGCACGTCCCCGGCCGTGGCCACCGCCACCACCCCCGGGTGGGCCTCGGCCCTCGAGGTGTCGATCCGAAGCACACGGGCCCTGGGGTGGTCCGAGAACCGGATCGCCCCGTGGAGCATCCCGGGCACGCGCATGTCGTTGACGAAGGGCTTCTCGCCGAGCGCCAGCTCGCGGCCCTCGTACCGGCCTGTGCGGGAGCCCACCCGGCCGCTCCGGTCCACCTCCGGGACCGGCTCGCCCCTCCGCGTCCCGGCCGCGTGCTCGATCGCGTCGATGATCTTCACGTAGCCGGTGCACCGGCAGAGGTTCCCCGCGATCGCTCTGGAGATCTCCTCCCTCGAGGGCTCGGGGTTCTTCGCCAGCATCGCCTCGGACTTCATGACGAGGCCCGGGGAGCAGAACCCGCACTGCGACGCCCCGGAGGCCCAGAAGCACTCGGCCCACTCGTCGCGCCGCTCCTGCGGGAGGCCCTCGAGGGTGATGACCTCCTTGCCGGCCGCCCGG
This sequence comes from Actinomycetota bacterium, assembly GCA_036374395.1. GTDB lineage: Bacteria > Actinomycetota > UBA4738 > UBA4738 > CALAEC01 > DASUTW01. The sequence goes on along the minus strand of DASUTW010000109.1, from coordinate 5,521 downwards.
GTGGCCCGCTGAGCGCAGGAGACGACGGCCTTCCCGTCCACGATCACGCTGCACGCGCCGCAGGACCCCTCGGGCGCGCACCCGTCCTTCATCGAGGTGAGCCCCAGATCCTCCCGGAGCACCGAGAGCAGCATCGTGTCCTCGTCGACCTCCACGGACACCGGCCGGCCGTTGAGGACGAACTCGAGGGGGGCCGCTTCGTTCGGGGACACGGACGTCACCTCCGGTCCCATCCTCTCAGGAGGACCCCGTCGCGGCCAGATAGCTCTCCGGGAAGGCCCCGTACCAGGCGACGGCCGGGGCGAGATGATCCAGCGGGCACTGGTCGTCCGCGCTGTGGGCGTACTTCTCCTCGGCGGGGCCGAAGCCGATCGTCGTGATCCCGAGCTTCCCCATGCTCGAGACCCCGTTCGTGGAGAAGATCCACCGACCCACCGCCGGCGTCCTCCCCAGGGCGCGCTCGCCCGCCTCGACGCCGGCCCGGACGGCAGGGTCGTCCTCGGGCACCACCCACGTGGGGAAGTACTTCTCGGTGCTGAGCGTGAGGCCCGTGTAGCTCTCGCCCTCGTACCGAAGGACCTCGACCTCCGCTCCGGCCTCCTGCACGGCGGGGAGCTCCTCCAGCTCCTTCCGGGCGGTCTCCAGGGTCTCCCCCACGGTGAGCCGGCGGTCCATATACACGCTGCAGCCGTCGGGCACCGCGTTGAGCGAGGGCGTCCGGCAGTCGATCTTGGAGAGGACGATGGTCCCCTTCCCCAGGAACGGGTCGTCGGCCAGGCGCTCGTTCAGCTCCTCGATCTGCCGGATGATCGGGGCCATCCGGTAGATCGCGTTGATCCCCCGCTCGGGGGCGGAGGCGTGCGCCGCCCGCCCGCGCGTGTGGACGGCGAGCTCGACGCGGCCCCGGTGCCCCCGGTACACGTCCAGCTCGGTGGCCTCGCCCAGCACGACGACGTCGGGCCTCGGGATACTCTCGGTCAGCACGTACTCGAGGGCCAGCCCGTCGCAGTCCTCCTCCTGCACCGTCCCCACGACGTAGACGGTGAAGCGGGACGTGTCGATCCCGAGACGCTTGATGAGCGCGCCCCCGTACACCATCGTCGCCGTGGCGGCCTTGTTGTCGGAGGCGCCGCGCCCGTAGATCACGCCGTCCTCGATGCGCGGGGTGAACGGGTCCGCCTTCCACGAGCTCCGCTCCCCCACGTCCACCGTGTCGATGTGGGAGTCGTAGACGATCCCCAGGGGCCCGTCTCCGATCCTCCCGATGACGCTTCCGAAGCCGTCGATCATGACTTCGTCGTAGCCCAGGTCGGTCATCTCGTCGCCGATGCGTCGTGCGACGTCCTCCTCGCGACGAGAGAGGCTGGGGATCGCGATGATGTCCGAGAGGAACGCGGTCGTTCGCTCGGCGAGCGCCCCCGCCTCGTCCTGGAATCGTTCCTCGAGCTTCATGTCTCTCCTCTCCCCTCCCGGGCCGCGGATCGACCCAGGGTCGATTCGAAGTCAAGCACAACTCCGGAGTCCGGGGGTCCCGGGTAGACTCGAGCGATGGCGGGACGGCGCACGAATCTCGCCCTCCTCCTCCTTCTGGCACTCGCACTCGCCACCGGGGGCCTCGCCTTCGCCATCGGGGCCGCGTGGAACCGATGGATCGTCTTGGCGCACGGGGCCGCGGGGTTGGCGCTCCTGACACTCGCACCGTGGAAGTCCGTCGTCGCCCGCCGAGGCTTCCGGCGGGCCCGCCGCGATTCCTGGACCTCCGTGCTCCTGACGGTGCTCGTGGCCCTCGCCATCCTGTTCGGCGTCCTCCACGCCGTGGGCGTCGTCACGGTGGGACCCCTCACCTCGATGCAGGCGCACGTGGGGGCGGCGCTCGCCTCGGTCCCCTTCGCTCTCTGGCACGTCGTGGCCCGGAGCGTGCGCCCGCGGAGGACGGACCTCAGCCGCAGGACCCTGCTTCGGGCCGGGGCAGTGGCGGGCGCCGGGGGCTTCGCCTGGGCGGCGGTGGAGGGAGGCATGCGGCTCGCCTCCCTGCCCGGGGGGGATCGGCGCTTCACCGGCTCACACGAGACCGGCTCCTTCGACCCGGAGGAGATGCCCGTGACCCAGTGGCTCAACGACTCGGTCCCTGAGATCGACGCCCGGAGCTGGCGCCTGGTCGTGCGGGCACAGGACCGGGAGGAAGCCTGGGGCTACGAGGAGCTGGCCGCCTTCGGAGATCGACTGCGGGCGACCCTGGACTGTACCGGTGGGTGGTTCGCGGTGCAGAACTGGGAGGGGGTCCGGCTCTCGCAGCTCATCCCCCAAGGGCAGGAGGGGCGCAGCATCCACGTGGCGTCCGCGACGGGCTACGGTCGCCGGTTCCCTCTCGCTGACGCCGACCGCCTGCTGCTCGCGATACGGGTCGGAGGGGAGCCCCTCAGCGCCGGCCACGGGTTCCCCGCTCGGATCGTCGCGCCGGGGCGGCGCGGCTTCTGGTGGGTGAAGTGGGTGACACGCATCGAGGTGAGCGCGGTGCCATGGTGGTGGCAGCCTCCCTTCCCGCTCGCCTGAGCTCGCCCGTGCCGAGCTCATTCCAGGGCCCGCGCCGCTCGGTGGAGCGTAACCGGCCTCGAGATCCCCTTGAGTCTCACGGGGCCGAGAGACGCGAAACGCAACCCCCGATCCGATGAATGTCCCAGGGTCTCATCGCTCGCGAGCACCTGCCCGGCCTCCGCGTAGGACGCGATCCTGGAGGCCAGGTTCACGGTTCTCCCGTAGACGTCGCCGTCCTGGAAGACGACCGGTCCGGTGTGGATGCCGATGTGCATAGGAGGAAGCCCGGCGCGCGGCGCACTCTCCACCATATCGAGGCCGGACCAGACGGCCGCCTCCGGTTCCTTGAAGAGGAACATGCCGCCGTCGCCCAGCCAGCGGATCGGCCGGCCACCGTGGCGGCGGGAGATGTCCTCCACGAGAGTGGCCAGGCTGGCGGCCAGCTCCGCGGCGACCTCATCACCGCGCTCCTCGGTGATGCGCGTGTAGCCGGTCAGGTCCACGAAGCAGATGGCCGGCGGCCGGCGGATCCCGTGATGCAGACCCGCCCGCTCCATGGCGGCCTCGGCATGGGTGACGCAGTGCTCCATCCAAACGTGCTCCCGTTGCCGACGATAGATGTGGACGAGAACTCGCTCGAGGGAGGGGATCACTCGATCACCCAACCGGGCGGCGCGGTCGAGGAGCTGCTGCTCGCTCCGCCCCGATCGGCGCGACCTTCGCTCGATCTCCGATTCGTAGAGCTCGGACTCGGCCTTCGCGATCCGTCGCAGGCTGTCCGCGTACACGCGCACCAGACGCAGAGTGGGCGCCTGGGCAGCTCCTTCCGCCAGGAACATCCGGACCAAGCTCACCAGCTCGCGGTCGCTCTCACGGACGTGGTCGCGGGCACCTGGCGGCGCGAACCCCAGGGCCTCCTGAAGAGCCTGTACGAGGCCTATCGGCACGTCTTCCTTGTCGCAGAGCTCTCCTACGGTAAGGTCCAGCCGCTCGACCTGTGTGGCGACCGGGGGATCGAGCCACGAAACGGGGAGTTCCCCGGAACGAACGAGCCCCACGACCGCGTCGATCGAGAGCCCGGCGGCCTCCCAGCTCCGAAGGAGTTGAACGCGACGGACGTCTGAGGGGCCGTAGCCGGTCCTCCGCTCCAGGGCCCCCAACTCGATCAGCCGCCCCGCGAACCCGATATCGACCCCTGCCTGGGTCGCCAGCTCCTCCAGCGAGAGGAGGCCCGGAACACGGGCGACCTCCGACGAGGTCATCGTCCTACGAGAAGCTGCGATCGAGGACCCGCCTCCGTTCCTCGAACTCGTCCTCGGAGATCTCCCCTCGCGCGAAGCGCTCCGCCAGGATGTCCCGGGCCTCGGGCTCTCTCCGCCTCTGCTCTCCCTGAGAGGGGCGGGAGCCGGAGCCGCGCACGAGGAAGACCGCCAGGGCGATGAGGCCACCCCAGAAGAGCAGCATCATCAAGGCGCCCCAGATCCAGCCTCCCCAACCGTCTCCCATCATCATCGTCCTCACCTCCGTCCACGAGCTGCGGTCAACGACGTTCCTTCCTCGAGGTGATGCAGGATGCGAGCGTTCTGCCCGCGGATCTCCTCGATGCCGTGCATCATGCGCTTCGGTGGGAAGTCCTCCGGCATGCGAGCGAGCATCTCCTCGCACTTCCGCATGGCGAGCCTGCCCAGCCCCGGCCCGAAGCGTCGTAGCGCCGCCACGACCGTCACGAGCATCGCGGCACCGATCAGGAACTTCTTCATCGGTTCCTCCTCACCGTCACCCGTGGCACCCGTCCACCGGTGGCTCGCGTCCACGTCAACGTGTGCCTGTCGCCTTCGGTCGCAAAGGGCCGAAGGTCCCGTGGCACGCGGGACCTTGCGGTATGGGAGGAAGCGACGCCTCGGTGGCGACGACGATCAGCACTCGCCGGCCTCAGCGGCCGCAGCCCGAGGAAGGCCTCCCAGGCCCCGGCGGAACCCGTCGCGCCAGGCGGGGTACCCAGGCCTCCACCCGAGCTCCCTCTTGGCCTTCGCGTTGGAGGCCCCGCGCGCCTCGGTCATCATGACGACCCCGTGCTCCCCGGCGAAGAGCCGGGCCATCCAGACCGGTACGCGCCTGGGCGGCTTGGCGTCGATCGCGTCGGCCAGGATCGGCAGCCATTCGGCGACCGGCGCCGGATCGTCGTCGACGATGTTGTAGAGCCCCGTCCGGTGGCTCTCGATCGCGGCGAGCGTCCCCGTGGCCGCATCGTCGATGTGGATGAACGACGTGATGCCCGTCCCCCTGCCGACGATGGGGAAGCGTCGGCGGCGAACCGCCTCCAGCTGGAAGCCACCCTCCCCGAGCGACGTTCCCGGTCCATAGAACCCCCCGTACCTGAGGGCGATCCCGTCGATGCCCTCCGTGTCGAGCACGGCCCTCTCCAGGTGGAGGATCGCCCCCAGCGTCCGCCGGACGGCTTCCGGAGGATCCTCGTCGAGCGGATCTTCCTCGGTCTTCACGGGCCCACCGACCCGCTCGTGAGGCCACCCCGCGTAGCTCTGGGCGACGAGTCGACGGATCCCGAGCCCCCTCATTGCCGCGATGAGGTTGTCGGTCCCCTCGGTGCGCAGCCGGTTGGTGGCCGCGAACCCCTGGTCGAACTTCCGGAAGTCGGTGAAGCCGGCGAGCGCGGTCGCCTGGTGGACCACCACCTCGGGCTCGGTCCGGAAGAGCGCCTCCCGGACGGCGTCCCGCTCGAGCAGGTCGAGAACGACAGGGGCGGCCCCCATGGCCATGAGCCCCTCGACCTTGTCGGGCGTTCGGGTGGTACCGATCACCGCGTGGCCCCCCTCGACGAGCAGCGGCACGAGCCGCCGCCCGAGGGCCCCCGTCGCACCCACCACGAAGATCCTCATGTCACGCTCCTCTCGTCGTGTGCCATCGGGATCCAGGACGAGGCGGCGTCCCCCACCGTGACACCACCCGACCCGAAATGTCACGGTGG
>DASUTW010000108.1:0-3877 GCA_036374395.1 Actinomycetota bacterium | reverse complement strand
TCGCCGAACCGCGAGACGGAGGGGATGGCCGACGGCTCCGACGCGATCGCCGACTGGCCGATCCTCAACGCCCTCGTCAACACGGCCGCCGGCGCGCACTGGGTGAGCGTCCATCACGGCGGTGGCGTGGGGATCGGCTCGTCGATCCACGCGGGGATGGTGGTGGTGGCCGACGGCAGCGACGAGGCGGCGCTGCGCCTGGAACGAGTTCTCACCACGGACCCGGGCACGGGCGTGGTCCGGCACGCCGACGCGGGCTACGAGCGGGCCATCGAGGTGGCCCGGGAGCGCGGCATCAGGATCCCCATGGACGAGGAGGGCTCATGAGCGAGGATCCGCACTGGCCTCGAGCGAGCGAATGGCTGGCAGGCTCCCACGCGCCGCATCCACGGCGGAGGCTGGCCGTCCTCGGCGTCCCGCTGCACCTCGGCTCGATCTCGCCCAGCCGCGCCGACCTGGCCCCCGCCGCGATCCGCGAGGCGCTCGGCCGGTACTCCACCTGGGATGGCGAGACGAGGGGTGACATCGAGGTGGTCGCGGCCGAGGACCACGGCGACCTCCCGCTGGCCGACGTGGCGCCGGACGACGCTCTGGACTCGGTGGTCGCCGCGATGCAGGGGCTCGACGCGCACGCCCTCGTCCTGCTGGGGGGCGACAACAGCGTCACCAGGCCCGGGGTCCACGGGCTGGGCGTCCCCCTCGACCGGTTGGGGCTCTTGACCCTCGACGCCCACTTCGACCTCAGGGAAACCGACGGGGGGATGCGCAACGGCAATCCCGTGCGGGCCCTCCTCGAGGACGGGCTCCCGGGCGAGAACGTCGTGCAGATCGGGATCCAGCCCTTCGCCAACTCGCCCATGCACGCCGAGGTCGCCCAGGAGGCGGGCATCACCTTCGTGCTCGCGGGGGAGGTGCGCAGTCGTGGGATCGGGGCCGTGCTGACCGAGGCGCTGGAGCATCTCGACGCCCGCGCCGACTCGATCTACCTGGACGTGGACGTGGACGTCCTCGACCGGGGGTTCGCCCCGGCGACCCCGGGATCGAGGCCGGGCGGGCTGGCCCCGTGGGAGATCCGCCGCGCGGCTCGCCTCGCGGGACGCCACCCAAAGGTCAGGGCCGTGGACCTCGTCGAGATCGACCCGACGGTTGACGTGGCGGACGTCACGACCCTTGCGGCCGCCGCGACGCTGCTGGCGTTCGCCGCGGGGCTGGCCGCGCGCAGCTGACGAGCTCAAGTCCGGGAGCCCAGGGGCCGACGTTCGATGGCATGGGCCTCAAGGCGCACCCCAGGTGGGAGCGCGCCGTGCGCGCGCTCCGTCGTGGCCTGCGTGGGGCTCGGGGACGGGGCGCCGTCGTGCTCGCGAGCCTCCTCCTCTTTCCCCTGGGGATCACCCTGATCCTCCGGACCGTCCCCACCCTCGATCCCATCTTCGAGTCGCCCCGCTTCCACATCGTGGTCGTCAGCGCGATCGCCCTCTGCGCCCTGATCGTGGCGCTCCTCACGGCGATCTCCGCCGCCAAGGCGAGGGAGGCCGCGCCGGTGCTCCTGGCCATGGGCTGCCTGGCGATCGGCCTCCTGATGTTCGCCCACGGGATGACCACTCCCGGGATCGGGGGGCGCGGCTTCAGCTTCTGGGTGATCCGTTTCCCGGTCCTGGCCCTGGCCGGCTTCGCCGCCTGCCTCGCCCTGGCCGCCGCTCCGGAGCGGGCCACCAAGCGACTCGTCGGACGCTTCCCCAGGGGCTCGCTCCTGGGCGCCGCGGCCCTGCTCTCCGCCTTCTCGGTCGTCCTCATCGCTCGCCCCCACGCGCTCTCGGGCCTGCGTCCGATCCCCGGCGAGGAGGCCGCCAGGTGGGTCCTCATCGCGGGCACCACCGTGACGCTGCTCGGCGTGGGGGCCGTCCACTGGCATCGCTGGCGTCTGGGGAGGGACCGGGTCCAGCTCGGGCTGATGTCGGCGGCGTGGCTCTCGGCCAACGCCGCGGTCGCACTGGAGGTGGGGCACCTCTGGCGCGTCTCCTGGTGGGACTACCACGTGTATCTGCTGGCGGGGTTCGCGGCCGCGGCCTGGTCCGTGACGACGCAGTCACGGCAGACGCGGAGCGTGCGCGAGGCGCTGGCCACGGTCTCGATCAGGGACCCGATCCAGCTCGTCTCCCGGGGCCACCCCGAGGCCCTGGACGCGCTGGTCGGCGCGGTCGAGGCGAAGGACAGCCACATGCGAGGCCACGCCGCGCGCGTGGCCGAGGTCGCGATGCGGATCGGGCTCCGGATGGACATGGGCGCCGACGAGCTCCGCGGCCTGGCCCAGGGAGCGTTCCTCCACGACATCGGGAAGATCGGCGTGCCGGACGACGTGCTGCACAAGCGGGACCGGCTGACCCGCGAGGACTGGACCCGGATCGAGCAGCACCCCGTCATCGGGGGCGAGATGGCCGGCCGCGCGCCCTCCCTCCACGATTCGCTCGCCGTGATCCGCCACCACCACGAGCGGTGGGACGGCAGCGGCTACCCTGACCGGCTGACGGGGGACGAGATCCCGATCGCCGCTCGCATCGCCACGGTGGCGGACGTCTGGGACGCGCTGACGTCCGATCGCTCCTACCGTCCGGCGTGGCCGGCGGACAGGGCGCTCGCGTACATCGCCGGGGCCGCAGGCCACCTCTTCGACCCCGTCGCGGTCGAGGCGTTCCTCGATCTCCTCGCCGAGCGGGGGCTCTGGCCGGACCGCCTCCGGCCAGACGTGGACGCGCTGGCCTCGATGGCGGAGGCCTGCCATCCGCGGACCAACGGGCACGCTGCGAGCGTGGCGGTGGGCAAGCCCGAGCGCTCGGCCTAGGCCCCCGCCGTCTCCACGGCCTGCTCGAGCACGTCGAACTCCCCCATCACGGGCTCCGATCCCACGGCCCGGAACATCCGGATCGCCTCCGGGACCTCCACGGCGGCCCGGTAGGCCTCCAGCTCCTCGCGGCTCCTCCAGACGGTGAGGATCCGCCACTCGTGACTCTCCGGGGCGCGCAGGAGGAAGGTCTGGACGATGCCCGGAGGCAGGTCCGCGGTCGCGCCCGCGAACGAATGCCGGAACTCCGAGCCGCGCTCTTCGGCCACGTGCGCGGCGACCACGGTGACCACCATGGCTCCCCCTCTTCTGACGGCACCATCGCCGACTCTGCGCCGGAACGGGCAGCGGGTCAAGGACCCGGGGCTTCCTCCCCTGCCTCGGGGGGCCGTTCGACCCTGACCCGATCGGCTGGCAGTATCTACGTTGCCTGCAAACGGAAGGGAGTGACCATGACCAGGCTCTTTCGGTTCGGGGGCTACTTCGCCAGCATCGTGCTGATCCTCTTCGGGATCGGGGCCGCGGTGCTCGGAACCTTGGGCTTCCTCGAGGTGCGCGACACGATCGCCCAGGAGAACATCACCGCCACGCCCGACGCGGCTGAGATCGAGGGAGTGGACCTCGAGCCGGGCCAGGAGATCAGGACGGGAGGCGAGGCGAAGGAGTTCGCCGAGATCATCAGGACCCACGCGCTGGAGGCGACCGGCGGGCGGGCGTTCGCCGAGATCCCCCGCTACCTCACGGAGACGGGTGATGAGACGGATGACGAGGCCGCGGCCGCGACCACGGAGGAGGGACGGCCGGTCGAGAACCCCGTCCGCGGCATCTGGAACACGGCCACCGCGTTCACGACGGCGCTGAACACCGCCTACCTCGCGGAGCAGATCGCTCTGTTCACGATCGCGATGGGCGTCGCTCTGGTGCTGGTGGGCATCGGGTTCCTCGTGCTCACGATCGCGGCGCTGAGGGGCCCGGTGTTCGAGCGGCACCCCGACACGACCTGACCCTTCCCTGGGGCGGGGGGGGGGGGGGGGGGGG
>DASUTW010000107.1:0-4261 GCA_036374395.1 Actinomycetota bacterium | reverse complement strand
CCCCCCCCCCCCTCGCTCGCTCAGGCCCGCGCGCAGATGACGCCGACCGCGTAGGTGTAGGTGACCCCGCTGTCGTTGTCCACGCGCACGCGCCACCCGTCGGCGGCGGGGTGGGTGCCCTCGCCCGCGGCGTTGAGGTTGTCCCCGTCGATCAGGGGCTCGTTCCACGTGACCTCGGCCGCGGGGTCGGTGCTCTGGAAGTTGATCCCGCCACCCAGCGCCTGCCATCCGCCAGGACAGAGCGCGTCCGTCTGTTTGTTGGACGTAGCCGTGATCGAGTCCTCAACCACCACGACCTTCGTCTTGCGCAGGTACCTCTTGTCGGCCTTCTTCTTGATCACCTGCTTCCAGGCGTGGTTGCCCAGATGCTTGGTGTTCTGCGTGAAGTGCGCCGACACGGGGCTCAGCGTGAAGACCCCGAGAACGACGGCCGCCGCCACCAGACCCGCGATGGCGCGGAAGCGCGGTGAAGCCATTGCTCCCTCCCTCTCTCGTCGGATGCTTCGCTCCGGAACTCGGCGATCACGGGCGGGAAGAGAGGTGAGGTGGACTCCTCGATCGGAGCCCGGGGCGGTAGCCTCTCGATGCGATCGACCGACCCTGCGGAGGCGCATAGGGTACCAGCGAAGCCGCCGCTCCTCCACCGTCCCTTCTCTCCTCCCGCCGTGTCTCATCCCTCCTTCTGCCGTGGGAGGATCGTAGCAGCGGCCCCTTAGGGCGGGATGAAGGGGGCGGAGTCGCCGCGCGGTCCGGCGTGCGGCCCTCGTCGAGGATCCGCGCAAGGACGCCGACATCAACGTGCTGGGCACGCTGACCGCCGCCCGATCGGGGACGAGGAAGATCGTCTACGCCGCCTCGGGGGGGACGATCTACGGGGAGCCCCGCAGGCTGCCCGCCAAGCGCCGCTCGGCCCGATGGCGCTACGGACAGACGACGATGAGGTGGAAGGTCCGCTGGTTCCCGACGATCGGACCCCCTTCATCGTCCGCCAGCCAGACCCTGAGCCCCTTCGGGTTGCCTCCCGTGGGGTGCACCATGGCCATCACGCCGAGGTTTGCCTCCCCATAGGTGGCCGTCCACGTGCAGTTGTGCACCTTTCGAGTGAACTCCACATCGGTCGCGACGTCCCCTTCGGCCTGGACTGCGCCGCGACCGCGCACGATCTCGGCGTTCTCCGTTCCCGCACCCGTGACCGTCGCGGAGAGAATCTTCCCCTCCTGGACGAAGCTCTTGGTCACCCTCTTCTTGATGAACTGTTGCCAGGCGTGCTTGCCCAGATGCTTGGTGTTCTGTGTGAAGTGCGCCGACACGGGGCTCAGCGTGAAGACCCCGAGGACGACGGCCGCCGCCACCAGACCCGCGACGGCGCGGAAGCGCGATGGATCCATTGCTCCCTCCCTCTCTCGTCGGATGCTTCGCCGATCACGGGCGGATGAGAGCTGGGTCGGGCTGCGCGATCGGAGCCCGGGGCGGCGCCTCTCGATGCGATCGGCCGGCCCTGCGAGGCGCCAACGGTGCCAGCGACGCCGCTCCTTCCCGCGTCCCTCCCTTCCGCCATGGGCAGGACCGTAGCGACGGACCTTAGGGTGGGATGAAAGGGGCTGGGGTTGCCGCTTGCGGAGGGGGTCAGTAGACTTGGCACTCGGCAGTATCGAGTGCTAACAGCGACCCAAGGAGGGAACGTATGGCCAAGTTCGGGCTGAAGCCCCTCGAGGACCGCGTCGTGGTGAAGCCGGGGGAGGAAGAGGAGACCACGGCCTCGGGGATCGTGATCCCCGACACCGCGAAGGAGAAGCCCCAGGAGGGCGAGGTCGTCGCCGTCGGCCCCGGCCGGTTCTCGGACCAGGGCGAGCGCATCGCGCTCGACGTCAAGGAGGGCGACGTTGTCGTCTATTCGAAGTACGGGGGTACCGAGATCAAGGTGAAGGGCGAGGAGTACCTGATCCTCTCGGCCCGCGACATCCTGGCCATCGTCAAGAAGTGAGGGAGGGTTCATGCCGGGGAAAGAGCTGAAGTTCCACGAGGATGCCCGGAGGGCCCTCGAGGCCGGGGTCGACAAGCTGGCCGACACGGTCTCGATCACCCTCGGGCCGAAGGGGCGCAACGTCGTCCTCGACAAGAAGTGGGGGGCACCCACCGTCACGAACGACGGGGTGACGATAGCCAAGGAGATCGAGCTGGAGGACCCGTGGGAGAACATGGGGGCCCAGCTCGCCAAGGAGGTCGCCACCAAGACGAACGACGTCGCCGGGGACGGCACCACCACCGCGACCGTCCTGGCGCGGGCCATGGTGAAGCAGGGGATGAAGAACGTCGCCGCCGGCGCCAACCCGATGGCGCTGAAGCGCGGTATCGAGCAGGCCGTGACGGCCGCCGTCGAGGCGATCGAGAAGCAGTCCCGCGAGGTGGAGGGCAAGGACGAGATCGCGCACGTCGCCGCGATCTCGGCGGCCGATCCCAAGATCGGTGAGATCATCGCCGAGGCCCTGGAGAAGGTGGGCAAGGACGGCGTGGTGACGGTCGAGGAGTCCCAGACCTTCGGGATGGAGCTCGACTTCACCGAGGGGATGCAGTTCGACAAGGGCTACATCTCGCCGTACTTCGTCACCGATCAGGACCGCATGGAGGCGATCCTCGACGAGGCGTATCTCCTGCTCGTCGGCAAGAAGATCTCGAGCGTGCAGGAGCTGCTCCCGGTGCTGGAGAAGGTCTCCCAGACCGGGAAACCCCTGGTGATCATCGCCGAGGACGTGGAGGGCGAGGCCCTCGCCACCCTGGTCGTCAACAAGATCCGCGGCACCTTCAAGTCCGCAGCGGTGAAGGCGCCCGGCTTCGGCGACCGCCGGAAGGCGATGCTCGAGGACATGGCGATCCTGACCGGGGGCCAGGTGATCTCCGAGGAGGTCGGCCTGAAGCTCGAGAGCGTGAGCCTCGACATCATGGGGACCGCCCGCAGGGTCGTCATCACCAAGGACGACACCACGATCGTCGAGGGCGCCGGAGAGGAGCCCGCGATCAAGGGCCGGATCGAGCAGATCCGCCGCCAGATCGACGAGACCGACTCCGACTGGGACCGCGAGAAGCTCCAGGAGCGGCTGGCCAAGCTCTCCGGAGGCGTGGCGCTGATCAAGGTCGGGGCCGCGACCGAGGTCGAGCTGAAGGAGAAGAAGCACCGCATCGAGGATGCGCTCTCCGCGACCCGGGCGGCCGTCGAGGAGGGGATCGTCCCCGGAGGCGGCGTGGCGCTCATCCGAGCGGAGGAAGCGCTCGACGGGCTGAAGCTCGAGGGCGACGAGGCGACGGGCGCGCGGATCGTGCGCGCGGCGCTCTCGGAGCCCTCGCGTCTGATCGCCGGGAACGCCGGCTTCGAGGGCTCGGTGATCGTCGAGCGGCTGCGGGGCGAGAAGGGCTCCAGCGGGTTCGACGCGGCCAAGGGGGAGTGGGTCGACATGATCAAGGCCGGGATCCTGGATCCGGCCAAGGTCACGCGCTCCGCGCTCCAGAACGCGGCCTCGATCGCGGCGCTGGTGCTCACCACCGAGAGCGCCGTGGTGGAGATGCCCGAGGAGGAGGACGAGGCCGCGGCCGCCGCCGCGGGCGCCGGCCACATGCACTGACCGGCGGTTTCGTTCGCGAGAGGGACCGGGCGCACGCCCGGTCCCTCTCGCGTTCCCGTAGGATGGGCCCACCGGAACGAGCAGGGACGAGGCCCGTGAGATCAACGCCTTCCGTGAAGATCCTCCCGCCCGCCCGGCTCGGTCCTCTCGTGGCCCGCCCGCGGCTGGAGCGCCGACTGGAGGATGCGCTCTCGTCCCGCCTGACCGTGGTCCTGGCGGGGGCCGGCTTCGGCAAGACCACCCTGCTCTGCGCCTGGGCCGCTGCGGCGAGATCGGCCTGGTACACGCTCGACGCCACGGATCGGTCCCTGCCGGTGCTGGTCAGGGGCCTGGCCGACGCGCTCAGGCTGAGGGTCCCCGGGCTGCACGCGGAGGTGGCGATGGCGCTGGAGGGGGCGGCCGGTCCGAACGCGGACGACCCGTCGCGGGCGCAGGCGCTGGCGTCCCTCGTGGCGGAGGGGCTGGCTCGGGAGCTGGACGAGGACCTTCTCCTCGTGCTGGACGACGTCCACGAGGCCGATGGGTCGCCGGCCTCGGTCAGGCTTATCGACGAGCTGTCGCGGCAGGCCCCCCAGCCGCTCCACGTGGTGCTGGCATCGAGGACCGAGGTGCCGTTCCAGATCGAGCGTCTGCGCGGCCGCGGG
>DASUTW010000106.1:0-2152 GCA_036374395.1 Actinomycetota bacterium | reverse complement strand
GAGCGGGAAGAAGAGGTTCTTCCTCTGGGCCGCGATCCTCGGCGGGATCGGCGCCGTCGCGGCGGTCTTCAGGCGCCGCCGGTCCCAGAGCGTCGACGAGAGCGAGTGGCAGGAGCTCCCTCCGGCCGACGGGAGCTGATCATCAAGGCGTGGGAGCCGGCTCCCCCTGGGGGGCCGGCTCCTCCTCTTCCCCGATCTCCGTGGGAAGGTGGCGCCGCACCGTGAGGTCACGGGTGATCGGGTCGAGCAGGACCGTGTCCCAGGCCAGCAGCTCCACGGGGTCGCCGTCGAAGTAGAGCAGCTGCGCCGAGAGCGGGATCGGCTGGGGCGCCGTGAAGGTGTCGAGCCCCCCGGCCCCCGTCGTCCCCACCCGCAGCAGGATCGTCCCGTCGACCAGCCGCGCCGTCGTCTCGTGGAAGTGGCCGCTGGCCACCACGGGGACCAGCCCGGTCGAAGCCTCGGCCATGCGGTCGTCGTGCACCACGAGCAGATCCGGCCTCGTCGCCGCGACCTCCTCGGACACTACCTCTCCCACCGCCAGCAGGGTGTCCTCGATCTCCTCGCCCGGGTAGTCGCGCTCGAGCGTGGGCGTGAAGAGGGGGTGCGGGGCGCCGTAGATCCGCAGACCCGCCACGTCTTGGACCTCGTGCCCGAGGACGACCGCGTTGGGCTGGGCCAGCACCTCGTTCACCGTGAGCGCGCTGTCGTGGTTCCCCCGCACGAACACGTACGGGACGCCGAACTCCCGGATGCGCGAGGCGATCCCCTGCTCCAGCGAGCTCCCGAACGAGGTGAGGTCTCCCGTGTCCAGGACGAGGTCCACCTCGAACGCGGAGGCGAGGCGCTGCGCGAAGTCCATTCCGAGCGGGGAGAGGTGCACGTCGGAGATGTGGAGCGCCACGATGTCGGCCCCGGTCGTGGGGGGCGCGGCCGCGATCGTCGTGTACGCGGAGACGGCGCCGCCGACCAGGCGCTCGAGCTCGAGGCGGAAGTCCTCGATCCGCCCCCCCGCCTCCCGGATAGGCCCCACCAGGCGCGGGGCCAGGGCGAGGGAGCCCGAGAAGGTCGGGCTGAGGAAGGCCTCCGGCCGGAACGTGAGCCAGGAGATGCCGGCCATGCCTCCGAAGACGAGGCCCGAGGAGACGATCGCCACGACCGCCGGCCGCCACCGCTCCCGGAAGACGAGCAGTGCGGCGAGCGCCGCCCCGGCCAGGACGACGGCGAGCGACCTGATGGCGTACGAGAGGAGCACCCCCGGGGCCTCTTCCTCGACCTCCAGCGTGAGCCCCTCGATCCCCTTGTGCTGGACGATGTCGCCGAGCTCGACGGCGGCGACCTCCTGGAGGGTGGCCGAGAGCTTCAGCGGCGCGAGATGCGTGTCGGCCTGCAGCCTGCCGAACGGCGGAAGGGAGAGCTCGGTGGCGCTGGGACCCGGGCGACCGAAGAACTCGACCCGGAACGGCCCCAGGTCGTAGTCGTGCCGGCCCGCCGTGAGCAGCGCGAGCCACGCTCCCACCATGCCGATGAGGGCGGGCACCGCGAGCCGCGCGAGCCGCTCCAGGAAGCGACGCTCGGCCACGGGCCCCACTGTACCCGGAGGGCGGGCCGCCCCCTACGCGGAGGGGAAGGGCCCGGTCTGGCCGGGCTCGTACTCGATCAGCTCGAAAACCGTCTCGTAGGCGACCACGAGGTCGCCGGCGACCCAGAGGCGGCGCGAGAAGCCGCTGGCCACGGCCGTGTAGCGCCAGGCGCCGGCCTCGAACGCCCCCACCGGCGTGGCGATGCGCTCGGTCCCCAGCCACTCGTAGCGCTGGACCATGTCTCGGGGCTCGCAGGTGACGGGGTCGAGGTAGAGCACGTCGATCTCGGCGGTGCCGTCGAGCCGCGCCGCGCTGATCGCGTTGAAGACGGGGGAGAGGTAGTCGAGGTGGCGGTCGGGGCCCCACGGGAGCTCGATCGGCTCGCCGTTGCTCGTCCCGGCGAGGATGTCGCCTTCCGGCGCCAGCAGGAGGTCCGTCGTTCCCGTGGCGATGTGAACCCGGACGATCGAGGCTGCCTCGTCCACGACGACGTCCACCGTCTCGGTGTGCGGCTCGGGGAGGTCGGTCCGGATCTGAGCGAAGTAGCGGCGGCCGGCGGGGGCGGGGGGGGG
>DASUTW010000105.1:0-4626 GCA_036374395.1 Actinomycetota bacterium | reverse complement strand
TCGTTGACCTGCGATGCGAGCGCCGTCAGGTCCGGGCCCGCAGGCTCCGCGCCCCCCACGACGACCGTCACCTCGCCCTTGACCTCGTCCGGAGTGGCGTCGGCCAGCTCCCCGAGGGTCCCCCGCCGGATCTCCTGGTGGAGCTTCGTGAGCTCGCGGACGACGGCGGCCGGTCGGTCGGGTCCCAGGGCCCGGGCGGCGTCCCGGAGCATGTCCCGGAGACGCTGGGGCGACTCGAAGAAGAGGAGGGTGCGCGGGTCGCCCGCCAGCTCCTGTAGGCGGGCGACCCGCGCCTTCCTGGGGAGGAAGCCCTCGAAGGCGAACCGGTCCGTGGGGAGGCCGCTGACCACGAGGGCGGCGATCGCGGCCGCCGGCCCGGGCACCACGTCCACCTCGATGCCGGCCGCGATCGCCGCCCTCACCAGCCGGAACCCGGGGTCCGAGACCGCGGGCATCCCCCCGTCGGTGACCAGCGCCACGTCGCTCCCCCGCTGGAGCTGCTCGATCAAGTAGGGGGTCTGCCTGCGCTCGTTCCCCTCGAAGTAGGAGACGAGGCGGGCCCGGCGCTGGATCCTCAGCGACTGGAGGAGCCGTCCGGTCCTCCGCGTGTCCTCGCAGGCGATCAGGTCCACGCGGGCCAGCGTCTCCCGGGCCCGCTCGGACGCGTCCTTGAGGTTCCCGATCGGCGTCCCCACGAGGATCAGCGTGCCGGCCATCCATCGATGATAGGCGGGAGCGCGCCAGCATCCGCGACGAGGGCTCGGAGCCGTGGCATGCTCCCATCGTGAGCGACCCCTGGACGGACCGGGGCCCCACCCCCGTCTACCGCGCCGAGCCCTTCGCGGCGCAGGCCGAGCCCGACCGGCTCCCGTCTCCCTCGGCCGGCCCGGAGCGCCGCCGGGCCTTCCGTCGAGCCCTGGTGATCGTCCTCGTCATCACCGCCGCCGCGGGGATCGCCCGGTTCTGGTCCCTGGGCCGGCCCGCCGAGAAGGTCTTCGACGAGGTCTACTACGCCTCCGACGCGTGCCTCTACGCGGGGCACCCGTTCGAGGACTGCGGGCTCGAGAGCGCCGCGGAGCGGTCCTGGGTCCACCCCCCGCTGGGGAAGTGGCTGATCGCCCTGGGGATCGACGCGTTCGGCAACGACCCGTTCGGGTGGCGGTTCACCGGGGCCCTGGTCGGCACGGCCTCGGTGGCGCTGGCCGGCGCCTTCGCCTTCCTGCTGTGGGGGCGCCCGCTCTGGGCCGGCGTAGCGGCGCTGCTGCTGGCCACCGAGCACCTCCACCTCGTGCAGTCGAGGGTGGCGATGCTCGACGTCTTCCTCGCGTTCTTCGTCCTGCTGGGGTTCACGCTGCTCCTCTGGGACCGGGTGCGGCAGAAGCGCCTGGATGCGTTGGCCGCGGCGAACGAGGCGGCGCCCTATCTCGCCCCGTCGGGTCCTCGCTGGATCCGGGTGGCAGCCGGCGCCTCGTTCGCCGCGGCCACCGCCTCGAAGTGGTCGGGGATCTTCGCCTGGCTGGGCGGGCTGGTCCTGGCGGTCATGTGGGAGCGGGGCCGCAGGGCTCGAGCGGGCGTCGAGCGCCCTCTCCTCGCCGCCCTCCGCCAGGAGTGGGCCTCGCTCGCCCTTGCCTTCGTCGCGGCGCCGCTGCTCGTCTACTTCCTGAGCTGGGTCCGCTGGCTCGGGGACCACGGCTGGAGCCTTCCGCGCCTCTGGTCCAACCACCTCTCCATGGCCGACTACCACCTCGACCTGGAGCCGTTCAGCGAGAGCGGAGAGCCCATCCACCCCTACATGTCCGAGGCCTGGACCTGGCTCCTCCTGCTCCGTCCCGTCGCCTACTACTACGAGAGCATGGGCGATCGAGCCGCCGAGATCTTGGGGATCGGCAACCCGCTCCTCTTCTGGGGGGCGCTGGCGTTCCTCCCCTACCTGGCGTACGTGTGGATCCGCCGTCGCGACTGGCGGGCCGGGGCCATCCTCGTCCCGGTGCTCGTCCTCTACGCGCCGTGGCTCTTCGTCACCCGCCCACTCTTCCTCTTCTACATGGTTCCGGTCACGCCGTTCCTGGCGCTGGGCGCCACGTACGCTCTGCGGGACGTCTCACGCGTCCGCGGAGCCGGTCGCCCCTCGCTGCGGCTCGCTGCGGGCGTCGCGGTCGCCGTGGCGGTGGGGCTCTTCGTCTTCTTCTGGCCCGTCCTGATCGGCGACCCGATCTCGAAGGGGGCCTGGGACGCCCGCATCTGGTTCTCGGGGTGGATCTGATGGACCGGAGACGCTTCCACGAGCTCGTGGACGAGGCCATGGGCGGGCTGCCGGCCTGGGTCCGCGAGCGGATCGAGAACGTGGCCGTGATCGTGGAGGACGAGCCTCCCGAGGACGACCCCGACCTCCTCGGCCTCTACCAGGGGGTGCCGCTCACGGAGCGCGGCGCCGACTACTTCGGGGTCCTCCCGGACCGGATCCGGCTGTTCCGCCGGGTGATCGAGGAGGAGGCCCAGTCCGAGGAGGACGTGACGCGCGTGATCCGGGAGACGGTGATCCACGAGGTCGCGCACTTCTTCGGGATCTCCGACGAGCGGCTCGGTGAGCTCGACCGGGACTGAGTCAGCGGAGCGCGAAGGGCGCCGGGTCGAAGGGAGGCTCCTCTCCCGCGAGGATCGAGCCCACGAGCCGCCCGGTCCCACCCCCTAGGATCACCCCCTGGGACCCGTGGCCGGTCGCCACCAGGAGGCCGTCCGCGACCCGCGCCACGATCGGCGGCCCGTCCGGCGTGACCGGACGGATCCCCCACCAGGACCCGAGGATCCGCGCGTCGCCGAGCGGGGGCACGAGGTCCACCGCGCGGCGCGTGAGCTCGCGGGGGACCGAGGGGTCCTCGGGCTCCGGGGTCACGACCCGCTGGCGGGAGCCGCCCACGAGGACCGTGCCGTCGGGGTTCGGCTGGACGATCGTGCCGACGTCGGGCCGCGGCAAGGCCTCGATCAACCCCTCGGCGATGAGTCTCGACATCGCCTCCTCGCCCCCGACCGTGTGCCAGCCCGCGCGCTCGACCAGCCTCACCACGGGAGGGTCCTCACACCCGAGGTGGACCAGCCACCCTCTGGCCCCGCCCACCGGAAGCTCGATCCCCAGAGGGCGGAGCAGGCCCGGGGTCCAGGGGCCCGCCGCCACGACGACCTCATCGGCCTCGATCCTCCCCTCGTCGGTCACGACTCCTCGGGCCCTCCCGTCCCCGGCCAGGAGGGCTCGGACGTTCAGATGCCGACGCACGTCCACGCCGGGCGACAGCGCGAGCGACACCGTGAGCGCCGAGGGGTTGAGGCGCCACCCGTCCTCGAGCAACCAGCCCTCCACCACCTCGTCGGTGATCCCCGGCTCCAGGGACCGGACGCCGTCCGCATCGAGCTCGGCGCGGGCCACACCCGAGGCTGCGCTCGCCTCAGCCTCCTCTCGCCCGGCCGCGAGCTCTGCCTCGTCCTCGGTCGCCACGATGAGAAAGCCGAGCGGCTCGGGATCGAGGTCGAACGGCACGACTGCGCCCGAGGCGGCCTCCGCGTAGATCTCTCGAGAGGCATGGAACATCGGGACCAGGGCCGGGTCGGGCGGCGTCAGGAGGAGCCCGTGGTTCCTCCCCGAGGCGCCGGCCGCGAGCTCGGACCGCTCCACGAGCGTCACCGACATGCCGCGGCGAGCGGCCTCGCGCGCGCACGCCGCGCCGATCACGCCTCCTCCCACCACGATCACATCCGGCATCGCACCGAGCCTAGACTGGATGCATGGCGCGCATCACGCTGGCGCAGGGGGACATCACCCAGGAGGAGGTCGACGCGATCGTCAACGCGGCGAACTCCAAGCTGATGGGCGGCGGAGGCGTGGACGGCGCGATCCATCGGAAGGGCGGCCCGGCGATCCTCGAGGAGTGCGGGCAGATTCGCGCCGAGCGCTACCCGGAAGGCCTCCCCACCGGCGAAGCCGTGGCCACGACGGCGGGCGACCTGCCGGCTCGCTGGGTGATCCACACGGTCGGGCCGGTCTATGCGAAGGGCGAGGACCGATCGGGACTCCTCGCCTCGTGCCACACCGAGTCGCTCCGCGTCGCCGACGAGCTCGGGGCACGGACCGTGGCCTTCCCCGCGATCTCCACGGGCGTCTACGGGTATCCGGTGGAAGAGGCCGCCCCCGTGGCCATCGCCGCCGTCCGGGAGGCGCACACCCAGGTCGACGAGGTCCGCTTCGTGCTGTTCGACGAGGCCACCTACCGGGCCTTCGAGCGGGCGCTGGGCTGAGCCCGTGCGCTTCGCGATCCACGCCCCGAACTTCGGGGCCCCGGGTGACCTCCTCGACCTCGCCCTCGCCGCCGAGGTGAGCGGCTGGCACGGGTTCTTCCTCTGGGACCACGTGGGGTCGCCAGCGGAGGCGCCGATGGAGGTCCTCGACCCCTGGGTGATGCTCGGGGCGATCGCGGCCCGGACCGAGCGGATCCGCCTGGGGACCGCCATCACGCCTCTCGCCAGGAGACGACCCCACGTCGTGGCGCGGGAGGCGGCGACGCTCGACGTGCTGAGCGGGGGGCGCGCGGTGCTGGGCGTCGGGCTGGGGAACCCGCCCGTCGCCGAGTTCGCCGC
>DASUTW010000104.1:0-7482 GCA_036374395.1 Actinomycetota bacterium | reverse complement strand
TCGGCGGGCCAGGT
The DNA here is from genome assembly GCA_036374395.1 of Actinomycetota bacterium. Lineage (GTDB taxonomy): Bacteria > Actinomycetota > UBA4738 > UBA4738 > CALAEC01 > DASUTW01. Next base: position 7,468 of record DASUTW010000104.1, on the reverse strand, counting down.
CCAGGTCGCGCCGGGCGAAGGCCTCCATCGACGCTCGGAGCATGGGCCGGACCACGTCCCCCATCTCGACCAGGGCGGCGAGGATCGGCTCGCTGCGCGGCAGGTCGCGCGTGGCGTTCGCGATCTTGGCGATGTTGACCGCGATGTCCCCCACCCTCTCCAGGTGGAGGTTGATGTGGAGGATCGCGGAGACGAGGCGGAGGTCGGAGGCCACGGGCGTCTGCCGCGCCAGGAGGTCGAGGATCCGCCGCTCGACGTCCAGGTATCGGTCGTCGATCGCATCGTCCGCCTCGACCACCGCGTCGGCCACCCCGCCCGTGGCCAGCGCCGCCATCGCCCCGCCGACCGCCCGCTCCGCGCGCTCGCCCATCTCACCGATCGCCGCCTCGAGACCCGCCAGCTCGTCGTGGAAGCGGCGCCTCGGCTCCGCGCTCATCCGAACCGTCCCGTGACGTAGTCCTCGGTCCTCGGATCGGAGGGGTTGGTGAAGATGACCTCGGTGTCGTCGAACTCGACCAGCCGCCCCGCGCGGCTGCCGCCCTCGAGGTCGATCGTGAGGAAGGCGGTTCGGTCGCTCACGCGGGCGGCCTGCTGCATGTTGTGGGTGACGATCACGATCGTGTAGTCGCTCACCAGCTCGCGCATCAGGTCCTCGATCTTCAGGGTGGCGATGGGGTCGAGTGACGAGCACGGCTCGTCCATCAGGATCACGTCGGGCTCCACGGCGATCGCCCGGGCGATGCACAGGCGCTGCTGCTGCCCGCCGGAGAGCGCCACCGCGGGCCCCCGCAGCGTGTCCTTCACCTCGTCCCAGAGCGCCGCCTTCGTCAGAGCCCACCGAACCCGCTCCTCGAGGTCTCCCTCGAAGCCCGAGATCCGGGGTCCGAACGCCACGTTGTCGAAGACCGACTTCGGGAAGGGATTCGGCTTCTGGAACACCATGCCGATGCGCCTCCGGACCTCGACGGGGTCGACGCGCTCGTCGTACAAGTCGACCCCGTGGTAGAGGATCCTCCCGTCCACGCGGGCGCCCTCGATCAGGTCGTTCATCCGGTTCAGGCTCCGGAGCACGGTGGTCTTCCCGCACCCCGAGGGCCCGATCAGTGCCGTGATCTCGTGCTCCCGGATCGAGAGCGTGATGTCCTCGACCGCGCGCACGTCCCCGTAGGAGACCGAGACGTTCCGCAGGTCCAGGATCGCCTCCCCCGCGGACCGGACCTCCACTCGGGACTCAGGATGCTCCAGCCGCGTCTCCACCGGGACCTCACCACCTCCGCTCATATCGGTTCCTCAGGATGATCGCCAGCGCGTTGACGGCCAGCAGCACGACCAGGAGCACCACGATCGCCGCCGCGGCCAGCCCCTCCCTGAAGTCGGCCTGGGGGAGCTTCGACCAGCGGAAGATGATCGCCGGGAGGGCCGTGTAGGGCCCCTGGAGCTGATCGACGAGCCCGCCCCCACCCAGCGAGAGGAACCCCGTGGCCACCCCGACCATTAGGAGGGGCGCGGTCTCCCCGAAGGCCCGGGCCAGCGCCAGGATCGTGCCGGTGAGTATGCCGGGGGCGGCGTAGGGGAGGACGTGGCTCCGGATCGTCTCCCAGCGGGTGGCGCCCACGCCGTAGGCCGCCTCCCGGATCCCGCCCGGCACCGCACGCAGCGCCTCCGACGCGGTGATGATGACGATCGGGAGGACGAGGACGGCGAGGGTCATCCCCCCGGAGATGAGGCTCCGGCCTCCGGTGACCCCTCCCAGCAGCTTCACGAAGATGGCCAGCCCGAGCAGCCCGTAGACGACCGAGGGCACCCCCGCCAGGTTGCGGATGTTCGCGTTGATGAACCGCGTGAGCCGCGTACCCCTCGCGTACTCCTCGATGTAGATCGCGGCCCCGATCCCCAGCGGGAAGGAGAAGAGGACGACGAAGGCCATCAGCCACATCGAGCCCTGGATCCCCTGCCAGACCCCGGCCCGCGAGGCGATCGAGGAGAGGTTCGACGTCACGACGTCGAGGCCTCGGTCCGCGAACACCGGCCACGCGGTCGTCCCCACCTGCAGGAGCAGCGTGGCCAGCACCCCGAGCGTCAGGAGGAGCGAACCGAGCAGCAGCCCGTGGAGGAGCAGGCCGCCGAGATCCATCCGCGTCCCCCGGAGCGCGTCCTGGGTCGCGACCCGGGCCGGCGTGGCCCCAAGCGTCCGGGCGGCTCCCATCAGACCCTCATCCTCCGCACGAGCCGCTCGCTGACCACGTTCAGCGCGAAGGTCATGACGAAGAGCAGGAGGCCCACGAAGAAGAGCGCGTCCACGGGGTTGACCGTGGCCCCTCCCCCGCCCACGGCCACGCGGTCGGACCCGACGGCCAGGGCGGTCATCGCCCCCGTCATCGTCTGCCCCGGCCCCACGATGTCGAAGGAGAGGAGCGAGCCTCCGGTGGAGCCGGAGGCGATGGCCACGATCATGGTCTCCCCGATGGCGCGGGAGAGGCCCAGGATCAGCGCCGCCACGATCCCGGAGACCGCCGCGGGGAACACGACCCGAACCGTGGTCGTCGTCCGCTTCGCCCCGAGCCCGGAGGAGGCCTCCCGCAGCGCCTGCGGGACCGCGTGGAGCGCGTCCTCGGCCACCGACGCCACGAGCGGGGTCACCAGGATCCCCACCGCGACCCCCGCTCCCAGCATGCTGAAGGGGGAGGTCCCGCCGAGGAACCGCTGGACGAGCTCGGGGTTGATGAAGGCGAGGGCGACATAGCCGAGCACCACGCTGGGGATCCCCGCCAGGACCTCCACGACCGGCTTCAGCCAGCGGCGGGCCCGAGGGCTCGCGAGCTCGGACAGGTACATGGCCGTGAAGAGCCCCAGGGGCGCCGCGACGACCATCGCCACCCCCGCGACCATGATCGTCCCGCCGACGATCGTCCGGAGGTCGTACAGGCTCCTGCGCGGGAACCACCCCTCAGACCACAGCGAGCTCGGATCGACCTTCGACAGGAACGAGGCGGCCTCGCCCGCCAGCGAGAGGACGATCGCCGCGCTCACCACGACCGACAGGGCGGCCGCGGCGAAGAACACCGAGCCGACCGACCGCTCGCGGCGGCGTCGACGCGGGTCCCCCCTCAAGCCCTCGATCCGCTCGGCGGCCCCCGACCCTCCCGGCAACCTCACGGGCCTCACGGTAGGGAGGCCGCGAGGCTCGCACATGGACGCGGGGTGAACGGTGGGTGAACATGGCCGGGCCGGCATGTTGGGAGTCGACCCTGCATCCGGGTACCATGCGCGCGGCGCCGATTCGCATGCGGAGGGAGGCTGCGTGAAGTTCCGTCTGATCCCGCGCGAGGAGTCCTTCTACGACCTCTTCATCAAGCAGGCCGAGATCTTGGTCCAGGCCACCGAGGTGTTCCGCGGCATCGTCACCGAGTTCACGGACGTGAAGCGGAGGGCCCGCCGGGTGCACGACCTCGAGCACGAGGGGGACGAGGTCACGCACGAGGTGATGCGCCGCCTCAACACGACCTTCGTCACCCCGATCGACCGCGAGGACGTCCACGAGCTGGCCAGCAACATGGACGACGTCCTCGACCACATGGACGCGGCGATCGACTTCCTGGTCCTCCACAACATCGATCGGCCGATCCAGGAGATGAAGGCGCAGATCGACCTGCTCTCCGAGGCGGCCAAGGCCACCCTGGAGGCGATGCAGACGCTCCCCGCCTTCGACCGCCTCTCCCGGTACTGGATCGAGATCAACCGGCTGGAGAACGAGGCGGACCGAGTGTACCGGCAGGGCGTCGCGGACCTGTTCTCCGGGGAGTTCGAGGCGATGGAGGTCCTGCGCTGGAAGGACATCATCGACCAGCTCGAGAAGGCCATGGACAAGCTCGAGGACGTGGCGAACACCCTCGAGGGGATCGCGCTGAAGCAGGCCTAGATGCCGCTCGCGCTGGTCATCTTCCTGACGCTGCTCTTCCAGTTCGCCAACGGGTGGACGGACGCCCCGAACGCGATCGCCACGGTCGTGTCCACGCGCGTGCTCCGTCCGTACGCGGCGGTCGTCATGGCCGCCATCCTCAACCTGGTGGGCGCGCTCGTCACCGGCACGCTCGTGGCGGAGACGATCGCCCAGGGCATCGTCAGCCCCGATGTCGTGACGCTCGAGACGATCGGCGCGGCCGTCTTCGCCGCGGCCCTGTGGGCGATGGGGGCGCAGGTCTTCGGGATGCCTTCCAGCGAGACCCACGCCCTCGTGGCCTCACTCCTCGGCGCGGGCTTCGCGGCGGGAGGCCTGAACGCGCTGGAGTGGTCCGGGACCCAGAAGGTCGTCTACAGCCTCTTCACCAGCCCCGTGATCGCGTTCTTCGGGGGCCTGCTCCTCATGGTCGGCATCTACTGGGCGTTCCGCCGGGCCCGGCCCAGGACCGTCCGCCGAACCTTCGGTAAGGGGCAGATCCTCTCCGCCGCCTTCATGGCGTTCAGCCACGGGTCGAACGATGGACAGAAGGGCGCGGGGATCATCGCCCTGGCGCTCTTCCTCAACGGCGACCTGCCCGAGCTCGAGATCCCGCTCTGGGTCCTCTTCGTCGTGGCCACGACGATCGGGGTGGGGACGGCCGTCGGCGGGTGGCGGGTGATCCGCACGATCGGGCTGCGGATGACGAAGCTGGAGCCGGTGAACGGCTTCGCCGCGGAGACCTCCGCGGCCCTCATCATCTTGGGCGGGTCGCGTCTCGGGATCCCCCTCTCCACCACCCATGCGATCGGGGCCTCGATCATGGGCGTGGGGGCCACGCGGAGGCTGTCCGCGGTGCGGTGGGGCCTGGCCGGCGAGGTCGTGGGGACCTGGATCCTGACCTGGCCCGCCTGCATGCTGCTCAGCTTCGCCATGGCCAAGCTCTTCCAGGCCATCTTCTAGGGCCGGCCCTCCTCCCAGGCCGCCCGGGTGGCCTCGATCCGCTCCGGAGGCAGCTCCACGTAGCCGACCTCCGCCACGGAGGCGAGCCCCTCATCGGAGACGTAGAAGTCGACGAACGCCCGGGGTGCCGCGCTCTCGGCCGCCCTCGCGTCGTTCACGTAGATGTACAGCGAGCGGGAGACCGGATAGGAGCCGTCGGCGATCGTCTCCTCCGAGGGCGCGACGCAGCCGCTCCCCCCGTCGACCTCGAGCGCCTTCACCGCGTCCTGGTTGTTCCGGTAGAAGGCGAAGCCCACCCAGCCGAACGAGGAGGGCGAGCCCGCGATGCCCTCGATGATGACGTTGTCGTCGGCCGAGGCGACGTAGTCGGGGCGGGTCACGGGGTCCTGGCCTCGCTCGTCCTCGGCGAAGCCCTCGAAGGTCAGCTCGATGAACGAGTCGTAGGTCCCGGACTCCTCACCGGGTGCCGTGATCTCCAGCGGCGCGTCCGGGAGCCCAGCATCGGCGGCCGGGGTCGGCATCTCGCCCGAGGAGATCTCCGCGGCGAGCCCCTGGGCGTCGGCCCACGAGTCGAACCCCTCGGACTCCGGCCCGACGAGCGCGTAGACATCGCCGAAGCCCACGCAGGAGACGGCCTCGTTCTGAGGGGAGGTCAGGACGGCGATGCCGTCGATCGCCACCTCGAGCTCGGTGTACTCGATCCCGTTCTGCGCGCAGAGCTCGGCCTCGTCCTCCGCGATCGGCCTCGAGGCGTCGGAGATGTCGGTCTCGCCGCCGCAGAACAGCTCGAAGCCGTCCCCGGTCCCGGGCCCCTCCACGCTGATCGCCACGCCCGGGTTCTCTTCGGCGAACTTCTCGGCGTTCAGCCCCGAGATCGGCTCCACGGTGGAGGAGCCCGAGACGAAGATCTCCCCGGTCAGGCCGCCGCTCCCCTCGGCGTCCGCCTCCCCGCCGCACGCGGCCGCAAGGAGCGCCAGGGCCACCGCCGCGACCGCCAGGTTCGTCCGAATGCGCACGCAGATCCCTCCTCAAGCGCGCGCGGGTGGAGAGGCCGTCCGCTTCCTCCGCGCGCTGTCCGGGCGGCCGCCGGCCGCTCGCCATCCTCTCTCCACGCGACCGAGCCTAGGAGCCGCCGTCGACAGGACCTCGACGAAGGGATGAACGCGAGGTGAAAGGTCAGGCGGGGGCGGGCCGGCGCAGGCGGAGGGCGGCCCACGCTCCCGCGACGAGGAGCGCCAGACAGGCCCACTGGGCGCCGGTGAGCCCGAGCACCTCCCGGTCGTAGGCCCGGAGGAAGTCGGTGAGGAACCGCGCGGTCCCGTACCAGAGCGCGAAGACCGTGATCGCCGTCCCGGGGCGAGCCCGCCCCGGACGCAGCAGCCACCAGAGGAGGACGGCCAGCACCAGAAGATGGAGCGCTTCGTATATGGCGGTGCTGTGGTAGACGACCCCCACCTCCAGCGGCCCCTCGATCGTCGCGCCTCCCTCGTAACGCATCCCCAGGAAGAAGTCCGTCGGGCCGCCCAGGTGCTCGCCCACGGCCAGGCACCCCAGGCGGCCGATGGCCAGCCCGATCGTCAGGCCGAGCGCCATCCCGTCGGCGACCTCCCAGCGCTTCGTCCGGGGCCACCGGCGAAGGGCGAGCACGGCCACGGCGGTGGCCGCCACGAACCCACCGGTGAAGGCGAGGCCTCCCTCCCAGACCGCCACGACGTCAAGCGGGGACTCGATCTGATCGAGATGGGAGAGCACCCAGGCCACCCTGGCCCCCACGAAGCCCGTGACGACCATCACCACGGCCAGCCTGGTCACCTCCTCGCCCGAGTGGCCGCGGCTGCGGGCGTGGCGGGCGGCCAGCGCCACTCCGGCGAGCACGCCCAGGGCGACCATCAGCCCGAACGTCTTCAGCGAGATGGGGCCCAACGGGATCTGCGGCAGAGACCGGTACGGGATCGCCCCCAGCACATCTCCCCCCTTTCGGCCTCCAGGGTAGCCGCCCCTGCTCCGGTTTCCGACCACCGGCCTCGGGTATCCAGGGAAGGACAAGGAGGTGGGTGCCGATGACGACCATCACGAGCTCGATCGAGGTCGACGTCCCTCTGTCGACCGCCTACAACCAGTGGACCCAGTTCGAGGAGTTCCCGCAGTTCATGGAGGGGGTCGAGCGCGTCGAGCAGCTCGACGACACGATGCTGCGCTGGACGGCCAGCATCGCGGGTCAGGAGCGCACGTGGGAGGCGAAGATCCTCACCCAGGAGCCCGACCGCCAGGTGTCCTGGGCCGCCGTGGGCGACGTCGTCCACGCCGGGACGGTGACCTTCCACGAGCTCTCGCCCGTACGGACGCGGGTCGACGTGGAGATGGAGTACGAGCCCCAGGACTGGCTGGAGAAGGCCGGCGACGCGCTGAACATGATCGAGCGTCGCGTGGACGGCGACCTCGAGCGGTTCAAGGAGTTCATCGAGAGCCGCGGCGTGGAGTCCGGCGCGTGGCGAGGCCGCGTCGAGGGCGGCGAGGAGACGAGCGGCGGGCCCACCGTCTGAGCCCGCGGGCGAGGCGCCGCCGTCC
>DASUTW010000103.1:0-2084 GCA_036374395.1 Actinomycetota bacterium | reverse complement strand
GGCCGGTTCGTGGGCGGCCACCCGATGACCGGCTCGGAGCGGTCGGGGCCCGCCGGCGCCGCCGCCGGCCTGATCGACGGCGCCGCCTGGGCCCTCACGCCGACGGATCGGACGGATCCCGCGGCCCTCGCCTCCGTGGAGGACGCCGTCCGCCGGATGGGGGCCGTCCCCGTGACGCTCAGCCCCGATCGTCACGATCGTCTCGTCGGCCTCGTGAGCCACCTTCCTCAGGTGGCCTCGATCGCGCTGATGTCCACGGTGGCTTCCTCGGCCGACGAGACCGCCCTCCTGCTCGCCGCCGGCGGCTTCCGAGACCTCACTCGTCTGGCCGCGAGCAGCCCGGAGCTGTGGGTGGACATCCTCCTGTCCAACCGCGAGGCGGTGGCCGAGGCGATCGACGGCTACGGGGAGCGCCTGCGGAGCCTGGCGGGCATGCTGCAGGCGGGCGACGCCGTGGGGCTCACGGAAACGTTCGCTCGGGCCAAGGAGGCCCGTCTGGGCCTCGGGGCTCGACCCCAGTCCCGGGTGGGGCTGGCGATCCTGGCCGTCCCCATCCCGGACCGGCCGGGCTCGCTGGCCGAGATCACCGGCGCTCTCGCCGATCGGGGGGTCAACATCGAGGACCTCGAGATCGTGCACAGGGCCGAGGGCGCCCGGGGCACAGCGCACGTCACCGTGGGGGAGGCCGACGCGGACGCCGCCGTCGTGGCGCTGACCTCGAGCGGCCACGAGGCCGCCCGCCTGGCCTGATGCGCCTCGTCGTCCGACCCTCGGGGCCCCTGCGAGGGACCGTCGCCGTCCCCGGAGACAAGTCGATCGCCCACCGCTGGCTCCTGCTGGCCGCGACCGCGGAGGGCGGCTCCGAGCTCGACGGCCTGCCCCAGGCCGACGACGTCCGCTCGACCGCCGCCTGCGTCCTCCGGCTGAGGGGGAACCAGCCCGGGCTCGAGGCCTGGCTCCGCGGCGAGCCCGGTCCCGTGCGGCTCGAGGGCCGGGGCTGGGACGGCCTCGCTCCGCCCGCCTGGCCGCTCGACTGCGGCAACTCCGGGACGACGATGCGGCTCCTGGCAGGGGTCCTCGCCGGCCGCGACTTCTCGTGCGTCCTCGAAGGCGACGAGAGCCTCGCCGCCCGCCCCGTGGAGCGCGTGGCCGAGCCGCTGCGCCTCATGGGAGCCGAGATCCACAGCGAGGACGGCCGCCCGCCGCTCCAGGTGCTGGGGGGCGGTCTCAAAGGGATCGAGTACCGGCTTCCCGTTCCGAGCGCGCAGGTGCAGGGCGCGGTCCTGCTGGCCGGGGTCCAGGCCGTGGGCGAGACGGTGGTGGACGGCTCCGTCTTCGATCCCGGCTCGATCCGCGACCACTCCGAGCGGGCCCTGGCGGCGCTGGGCGCCCCGGTCGAGACGGAAGGAGGACGGGTCGCGGTCCGCGCGTTCCAGCATCCGGGCCTGCGGGGCGCCGTCCCGGGCGATCCCTCCGCGGCCGCCTTCCTGCTGGCCGGCGCCGCGATCCTGCCCGGCTCCGAGGTCGAGATCCGGGACGTCGGGATCAACCCCACCCGGCTCGCGTTCGCCTCACTCATCGGAGCGACCGTCGACGAGGGGCGGCGCGAGGAGCTCGGCGAGCCGGTCGGCACGCTGGCCCGGCAGGGCGCCGATCCGGCGCCGATCGAGGTCCCGGCCGCCGGACTCCCGGCCGTCGTGGACGAGGTCCCTGCCCTGGCGGCTGTCGCCGTGCACGCCGGGGGGGAGTCGTGGTTCCGGGGCGCCGGCGAGCTCCGAGTGAAGGAGTCCGACCGCCTCCGAGGCCTGGCCCTGGGCCTCCGCGGCCTGGGCGGCGAGGCCGAGGTCCAGGGCGACGACCTCGTGGTGGGTGGTGATGGGCTCCGCGGCGGGGAGGCCGACTCCCAGGGCGACCACCGGCTGGCGATGGCCCTGACCGTGGCGGCCCTCGCCGCCGAGCGCGAGAGCGTGATCCACGACGTCCAGTGGGCCGCCGTCTCGTTCCCGGGCTTCGTGGACGCCCTCCGCGCGCTCGGGGCCGACGTGGAGGTGGAAGGGTGAGCGGCCCCGTGGTGGCGATCGACG
>DASUTW010000102.1:0-6730 GCA_036374395.1 Actinomycetota bacterium | reverse complement strand
CCTCCTCGACCAGGGCTGTCAGGACGTGAGGGGGGCTCATCGAGACGTCCACGCCCCACTGCTCGGTGAACAGCCACTCGTTCTTGGGATGGTTGACCCGGGCCACCACCCTCGGCACACCGTGCTCCTGCTTGGCCAGCAGGGAGATGACGAGGTTGTCCTCGTCGTCCCCGGTGGCGGCCACGATGACGTCGGCCGACGAGAGCTCGGCCTTCTCCAGCACCCAGGGCTCGCAGGCGTCTCCCAGGACGAACATCGTCCCCGCGGGGAGGGCGTCCTTGGCCCGCTCGAGGATCGAGGTCTCCTGCTCGATGATCGTCACGTCGTGGCCGCGCTGGGCCAGGTCGTAGGCGAGGTGGCGCCCCACGTTCCCGGCGCCCGCGATCGTCACGCGCATCACTCCGTCACCTCCAGGAGGGCCTCGAACTCGTCGAGAGACTCCCGATGCACGACCGCGTGCGCCACGTCTCCCTCCTGGAAGGTCGAGCCGGGCACGGGGATGAAGCCGGCCCCGCCGCGATCCACGGCGATCACCTCGATCTTCCCCTCGACCCTGATCTCCTCGATCTTCTGCCCCACGAGGTGGTCCGGGATCGGGACCTGGACCACCAGCAGCGAGCCCCCGGCGATCGTGTCGCGCAGCTCCTCCTTCCCGTGGAAGAGGAGGAACTGGATCTGCTTCGCCGCCCAGCGCACGGTGGCCACCGTGGGGATGTTCAGCCGCTCGTAGATCTCGGCTCGACGCGGGTCGTAGATGCGGGCGATGACCCGCGGGACCTTGTAGTGCTCGCGGGCGATGCGGGCCGAGAGGATGTTCGAGTTGTCGCCGTTGGAGACAGCGATGAAGGCGTCTGCCTCCTTGATGCCCGCCTCCTCCAGGACCTCCTGGTCGAAGCCGATGCCCACGATCTTCTTCGCGTCGAAGCCGGGCGGCAGTCGGTCGAACGCCTCCGGACGCTTGTCGATGACGGAGACCGAGTGCCCCATCTTCGAGAGCTGGACCGTGAGCTCGGCTCCCACGCGCCCGCATCCCATGATGACCATGTGCATGACGCGAACGATACCGCGGTCCGCTCCGGCTGGAAACGCGGGCGTAGAATCCGGCTCGTGCCACGGATCGGAGAGGTCGTCAAGCGGGTGCTCGTGGGCCGGGCCCACGCCACGCACATGGCCGAGCATCAGCTCCTTCCCAAGAGCCTGGCCCTGCCGGTCTTCTCGTCGGACCCCCTCTCGTCGGTCGCCTACGCCACCGAGGAGATCATGCTCGTCCTCGTCCTGGCGGGGGCGATGGCGCTGCGGTTCACGGTCCCCATCGCCCTCGGGATCACGCTCGTGCTGGCGATCGTCATCACGAGCTATCGCCAGACCGTGCGGGCCTATCCGAGGGGGGGCGGCTCCTACATCGTGGCCCGCGAGAACTTGGGGACGATCCCCGGCCTGATCGCCGCCTCGGCCATCCTGATCGGCTACGTCGTGACCGCCGCGGTCAGTGTCACCGCCGGGTCGATCGCGGTGACCTCCGCCGTGCCCGAGCTGGTCGAGCAGCGGGTCCCGATCGCGATCGGGTTCCTGGTGGTCATCGCTCTGGCGAACCTGCGGGGCGTTCGTGAGTCGGGGATGGTCTTCGCCGTCCCCACGTACGGCTTCGTGCTGACGATCTACGTCACGCTCCTGGTGGGGTTCGCTCGCTGTCTCGGGGGGTGCCCGGTCGCCGCCACGGCCGACCTCGCGATCGAGCCCCACGAGGCGCTCACCGCGCTCGTCCTGCTCCGCGCCTTCGCCCAGGGCTCCGCGGCCCTGACCGGCGTCGAGGCGATCGCGGACGGGGTGCAGGCCTTCCGCCGGCCCAAGGGGAGGAACGCGGCCGCCACCATGGCGATCATGGGCTCGATGGGGATCTCGATGTTCGTGGGCATCACGGTGCTGGCCCGGCTCGTGGACATCAGGGTGTCCGAGGATGTCGTGGTGTCGAGCTCGGTGCTGTCCCAGATCGGGGAGACGGTCTTCGGACGCGGGGGGATGTTCTTCGTCCTGCAGGCCTTCACGGCCATGATCCTCATCGTGGCGGCCAACACCGCCTACCAGGACTTCCCGCGCCTGTCGGCGATCCTGGCTCGGGACCGCTTCATGCCCCGCCAGTTCATGAACCGCGGCGACCGCCTCGTGTATTCGAACGGGATCGTGGTGCTCACGGTCGCCGCGTCCCTGCTCGTGTGGGCGTTCGACGCGACTCTGACCCGCCTGATCCCGCTCTACCTCGTCGGCGTCTTCACGGCCTTCACCCTGTCGCAGGCGGGCATGGTGCGGCGGTGGCTGCGCCTGAAGGAGGGCCCCTGGCTCCGGAACGCGATCATCAACGGGTCCGGCGCGTCGGCCACAGGACTGGTGCTCGCGGTGGCCGTCACGACCCGCTTCGTCGAGGGCTCGTGGATGGTCGTGGCCGCGATCCCCGTCATCATCGCGGGGCTCCTGTCCGTGCATCGCCACTACGAGCGGGTGCGGCGTGAGCTGCGCTCGCGGGACCTCTCGCCCTCGATGGAGGCCGAGAACACCATGCTGGTCCTGGTTCCCCGGGTGGACCGGGCCACGCGGGAGATGGTCTCCTGGCTGCTCGCCGTCCGGCCCTCCCGCATCACTCCCCTCTACATCGGATCGGACGACTTCGAGGAGGCGGCGGGAGCGTGGGCCGTGGCCGCCCCTCGCCTCCCTCCGCTCCAACCTCTGGAGGTCCGTAACGGGCAGGTCACGAAGGGCCTGCGCCGGTACATCCGCCGCCTCCCCCGGGGCGAGAACAGCTTCGTGACGGTGGTCCTGCCCGAGGAGGTGACGACGGGCTTCTGGCTGTACGTCGCGCGCCGGGCCCTGACCTTCCGGATCAAGACCGCGCTGCTGTTCGAGCCGGGGGTCGTCGTGACCGACGTGCCCCTGCTCCCCGAGGAGGCCGAGAAGGAGGAGACGTGGGCGGCCGGCGAGCGGGCCCTCGAGCCCGAGCGCAACGTCTGCCTTGTCCCTGTGTCCCAGGTCCACGACGGGACGATCCGCGCCATCGTCTGGGCCCGCTCGATCCGCCCCGCACACCTGGAGGCGGTGTTCCTGGCCGAGGAGCCCGAGGAGGCGGACGAGCTGCTGGCGGCCTGGCGGGAGGCGGGGATCGACGTGCCGCTCTCGATCGTGGAGGCCCCGTTCCGCGACTACGGCCCGCCGCTCCTGGAGGAGGTCCGCCGCCACAGCAAACGAGGCGACACCGTCGTGACGGTCGTCTTCCCCGAGTTCGTGGTGGATCGATGGTGGCAGCAGCTGCTCCACAACCAGAACTCCTTCTTCATGAAGCGGCTGCTTCTGTTCGAGCCGTGGGTGGTCGGCGTCAGCGTGCCCTTCCACCTGGGGAGGCCGCCGATCGAGGCCGAGAAGCCGGAGGGAGCGAAGACGGATGGAGCGAGCTGACGCGGTCGCGCTGGTGCGGGAGAAGACAGAGAAGGAGACGACCGTCCGGCACCTGATCAGCGTGGAAGGGGTGATGCGAGCCCTGGCCCGGCGCTTCGGCGAGGACGAGGAGACCTGGGGGCTCGTCGGGCTCTTCCACGACCTCGACCAAGACCAGACCCACGACGACCTGGAGCGCCACGCCTACCGGGCGGCCGAGTGGCTCCGGGAGGCCGGGGTGGACGAGCGGATCGTGACCGGCGTGCTGGCCCACGCCCACGAGGAGCACCGCACCGACCGGATGACCCGGGCCATCGTGCACGCGGACGCCTTAGCGGGGCTGCTCGTGGCCTCGGCGCTCGTCCGACCCCAGAGGGCCGAGGGCATGAAGGTCTCCTCGGTGAGGAAGAAGCTGAAGGAGAAGGCCTTCGCCCCCGGCGTGAACCGCGAGGAGATCACCTCGGTGGAGGAGAGCATCGGTCTCCCGCTGGATGACTTCATCGCCGCCGGGATCGAGGGGCTCCAGGAGGTGGCCCCCCAGATCGAGCTCACCGGGTGAGCTCGTCCTCCTCCGCGGGCTCCGGCTCGTCGCGCTCCTCGCGCTCCTGTCTCCGGGCCGCGGCCCGGCGCCACAGCCACCACCCGATCAGAGCCGCCGTCGCCACGCCCACGGCGATCACCACCGGCCTCGAGTGGCGCAGGAACACCTCCCAGTTCTCGCCCAGCAGCACGCCGGCCCACGCGAGAGCGAACGACCACGGGAGGCAGCCCAGGAAGGTGTAGAGCGTGAACCGCCAGAACGGCATCCGGGCCACGCCGGCCGGGAAGCTGATGAACGTCCGGATCACGGGGAGCAGGCGCGTGACGAAGACCGTGAGCTCCCCGCGGTTCGCGAACCACTCGTCCGCTCGATCGAGCTCCTTCTCCCGAAGGAAGACGTAGCGACCCCAGCGCTCGGCCAGGGGCCGCCCCCCGACGCGCCCCACGTAGTAGGCGAGCCAGGACCCCACCACGTTGGCCACTGCGCCGATCGTCCCCACCGCGATGAAGTCGAGGTCCCCTCGGGCCACGAGGAACCCGCCGAACACCATCGTGACCTCGGAGGGGATCGGGATCAGGGCCGACTCCAGCATCATCAGGACGAAGATGGCGAAGTAGCCGTACGTGCCGATCACGTCGACGATCAGGTGTTCGAGCCACTCCAGCATGGGAATGGCCAGCCTAGCAGTTGCGTTATCTGGACGGTCCGACGCGCTATCCTCGCGCGTGGCGTCTCGTTGACGCCGATCCTTCCCTCGTGTATGAAAGCGGGCTCGTGGCAACCAAACTCGTCATCGTCGAATCGCCCACCAAGGCCAAGACCCTGGAGCGGTACCTCGGCCCGGGCTACCGGGTCAAGGCCTCCTACGGGCACGTCCGCGACCTCCCCAAGAGCAAGATGGCCGTCGACACCGAGCGCAACTTCGAGCCGGAGTACGAGGTGCCCGACGCCAAGAAGAAGGTGGTCGCGGAGCTGAAGCGCGCCCACAAGCAGGCCGACGAGCTCTGGCTGGCCACCGACTTCGACCGCGAGGGCGAGGCGATCGCCTTCCACGTGGCCCAGCTGCTCGGGGTCAGCCCCGAGGAGGCGAAGCGCGTCACCTTCACCGAGATCACCGAGTCGGCCGTGCGGGAGGCCTTCGCCGAGCCACGGACGATCGACCTCCAGCTCGTCGAGGCTCAGCAGGCCCGTCGCATTCTCGACCGGCTCGTCGGCTACTCGATCTCCCCGCTCCTGTGGAAGAAGGTGCGGCCGGGCCTGTCGGCTGGCCGGGTGCAGTCGCCGGCGCTGCGGCTCATCGTGGAGCGCGAGCGTGAGATCGCGGCCTTCCAGCCCAAGGAGTACTGGAGCGTGGACGCCCGGCTCGCGCCGAACGGCGACGAGGACGCGTTCCTCGCCGGCCTGTGGCAGATCGGCGAGGAGAAGCTCGCGGCCAACCCCGACAAGAAGGGGCTGGTCCTCGAGAGCGAGGAGGTGGCCCGGGAGCACGCGGGCAACCTCGACCGCGCGGCCTACCGCGTGGCCGAGGTTCGGCGCTCCGAGCGGAAGAGGAACCCCTCGCCCCCCTTCACCACCTCGACCCTCCAGCAGGAGGCCGCCCGCAAGCTCGGGTTCACGTCGAGGAAGACGATGCGCCTGGCCCAGCAGCTGTACGAGGGCGTCGAGCTCCCCGGCGAGGGGCAGGTCGGGCTCATCACCTACATGCGGACCGACTCGGTGGCCATCGCCGCCCAGGCCCTTGCCGAGATCGCCGAGGTCGTCCGCCTCCAGTACGGGAAGGAGTACGCGCTGGACAAGCCCCGCCGCTACAAGAAGAAGCAGCGCGGGGCGCAGGAGGCGCACGAGGCGATCCGCCCCACCTCTGCCGCCCGCCTCCCCGACGTCGTCCAGGCCCACCTCGACCGGGACCAGGCCCGTCTCTACCGGCTGATCTGGCAGCGGACGATGGCCAGCCAGATGGCCCCGGCCGTCTTCGATCAGGTGTCGGTGGACATCGAGGCGGTTGCCGACGACGCGCCGCGGTACCTCCTCCGCGCCACCGGGCAGACGATGAAGTTCGACGGCTTCCGCCGGGCCTACTTCGAGGGCCGCGACGACGACGTGGACGAGGACGCGGAGTCGCGCCTCCCCGAGCTCACCGCCGAGCAGGCCCTCCGCCTCCTGGAGGTCCTCCCCGAGCAGCACTTCACCCAGCCGCCGCCCCGCTACACGGAGGCCTCGCTGATCAAGAAGCTCGAGGAGCTGGGGATCGGCCGCCCGTCCACCTACTCCTCGATCGTCTCCACCCTGCTCGACCGCGAGTACGTGCGGCTCGAGGAGCGCCGCTTCTACCCCGAGGACGTGGGCGAGGTCACGACCGACGTGCTCGTGGACCGGTTCGGGGATCACTTCCTCGACTACGACTTCACCGCCAGGATGGAGGGCGAGCTCGACGACATCGCCGAGGGCAAGATGCGCTGGAACCAGGTGCTCGACGAGTTCCACGCCCCGTTCGAGCGGAAGGTGGAGAAGGCCGAGGAGGAGCTGGAGCGGCCGGAGGAGGAGCTCGACGAGCTCTGCCCCCGCTGTCCCGAGGAGGGGCGTGAGCCCGGGAAGCTCGTGATCAAGCTGGGGCGGCGGGGCAAGTTCGTGGGCTGCAAGAACTACCCCGAGTGCCGCTACACGCGAGACGTGGACGGCCAGGAGCGACCCGAGCCCGAGCTGCTTGAGGAGACCTGCCCCGAGTGCGGCAAGCAGCTCGTGAAGCGGTGGGGGCGGTACGGGCCG
>DASUTW010000101.1:0-4328 GCA_036374395.1 Actinomycetota bacterium | reverse complement strand
CGACCAAGCCGAGTTCCTGAACGCCGACGAGACGGGTCCCCACACGCCCGGCGTGGATGTCGAGTGCGCGAAGTGGCTGGCGGAGGAGGCCCCGATCGTGGGCATGGGGGTGGAGACGGTGGGCACCGACGCCGGCGCGGCCCACTCGTTCGATCCGGCATTCCCATGTCACCACTTCCTGCTCGGGGCGGGGAAGTACGGGCTTACCCAGCTCGCCAACCTCGACCAGCTTCCGCCCGTGGGGTCCGTGCTCCTCGTGGCGCCGCTGAAGCTGGAGCGGGGGTCGGGGAGCCCGACCCGCGCGCTGGCGCTGGTGGAGCGGTGATCGCGACGCCATGATGCGGATGGGAGGTTCCTCGTGATCTTCTTCCCGGAGTTCCACGCGTTCGCCTTCCAGACCCAGCGACTGATGGCCGAGATCCCCGGCGGTGGCGCCGACGTCATGGAGATCGCCCGCGCCGTGGAGCGGATCCAGGACGCCGATTTCGAGAGCTGGCGAGCCGGGTGGGAGTGGATCGCTGATCACGTGCGCGACCTCGCCGAGCGGAACGGCGCCGAGGGCCATCGAGTCTCCGCCCGGGAGGGGTTCTTCCGCGCCGCCAACTACTATCGGTCCTCGGAGTTCTTCCTGCCCCAGGACGACCCTCGCAAGCTCGAGACATGGAAGCGGATGGTGACCTGCTTCGAGCGGGCCGCGGCCCTCTCCGACCCGCCCTTCGAGTGGTTCCGCTCCCCCTACGAGGAGGGCGATGGCCTGCCCGGGTACCTGGCCCGTCCTCTGGCAGCCGAGGGGCCGCTCCCGACCGTCCTCTACCTCAACGGCGCTGATGGGACCAAGGAGGAGTCCTGGTACCTCGCGGGCAAGGCCTTCGTGGACCGGGGCGTCAACTTCGTGGCGATCGACGGGCCCGGCCAGGGCGAGGTCCTCCGCGTGCAGGAGGTGTACAGCAGGCCGGACTACGAGGCGGCGATCTCACCGCTGTACGACGTCCTTGCGGCACGTGACGACGTGGACGCCGAGCGCATGGCGCTTGTGGGGATCAGCATGGGCGGGTACTACGCGGGCCGGATCGCCTGCTACGAGCACCGCTTCCGCGCCTACGCCCTCCATGGAGCGTGCCACAGCGTCCTCGAGGACCTCTACGAGCCCTACGAGCCGATCCGACGCCAGGTCCAGTGGTTCACCGGGACCTTCGACGACGCGAAGGCGCGCGAGGTGCTGAGGGACTTCGACCTGGGGCCGCACCTGGGGAACGTGACGCGCCCCACGTACATCTGCCACGGGACCGAGGACGTGCTCGTGCAGCCCGCCGCCGCACAGAAGACGTACGACGGCATCACGGGGGCCGAGAAGGAGCTGCGGTGGTGGGATCGGGAGGAGACGGGGAGCCTCCACGCCAACGTCGATAACCCGAGCGAGGCGTACCCGGCCCTGGCGGACTGGGTGGTGGATCACCTGCGCGACTGACGGACATCGAGGCGGACCGGTCCCGACCGCCGCTCGACGAGGGTTACGAAGCCCCCGGCCGTCAGCAGGAGGACCACGCCGGCCCAGCCGATCGCGTAGCTCCCGGTGACGTCCACGATGAGGCCGAAGGCGGCGGGGCCCCACGCGAGCCCCGCCAGGAAGCCGAGCTGGATCAGCCCCGAGGCCCGGCCGGCGTGTCGTGCCTCAGTTCCCCCGATCACCGCCAGCATCGTAAACCCGCCCCAGGCGGCGGGCGACGCGCCGGCCCCGATCGCCCCCGCCCAGAGCAGCCACACCCCGATCGCGGGGGCCGCCCACACGGCGGCCACCACCATCACCGAGAGCGCCGAGATCAGACCGAGCGACAGCGCGAACCGCTCCAGCCCCTCGCCGACCCTGCTCCACAGGATCCTCGAGCCCACCGCGGTGAGGTCCAGCGCCGAGGCCACGGCCCCCGCGTGGGCCGGCCGGCGCCCCGCGAGCGGGGCGAAGACGGCGCCGAGCGCGGCGGAGATGGCGAAGAGGGATCCCAGCTGGGTCCGGGTGAGCTCGAGTTCGTCGACGAGGAACGGCGCGAGGACCGAGATCGCGGGCGCGCCGAACGTGCCGAACATCATGCCGGCCGTCAGGACGACGGCGAGCGTCCAGCGGGGAGGCACGCGATCGGGGCCCACCGCGCTCAGCCTCGCTCGAGGAAGCGCCGCGCGGCCACCAGGAGGGCCCGGGCTCCCAGCTGCACCGAGGACTCGTCGACGGCGAAGCGGCGGTTGTGGTGCGGCACCTGGGGACGGCCGTCGGTGGGCGCGATCCCCACGAACACGTAGCAGCCGGGGGCTCGCTCGGTGAGGAAGGCGAGATCGTCCGCGGCCATCACGGGGGGAGCGTCCACCACCCGATCCGCCCCCGCCACCTCCGCCGCCGCGGCCCGGGCGATCGCGACCATGTCGGGGTGGTTCATCACCGGGGGACAGAACGGGCGGTGGGTCAGCTCCGCCTCGCACCGGAAGGCCGAGGCGATCCCCTTGGTGATCTCCTCGGCACGTACCGCGAGGCGCTCGTGGAGCTCCAGGTCCTCGGCGCGGATCGTCCCCGTCAGGCGGGCGGTGTCCGGGACGATGTTGAACGCGCCCTCGGCCTGCACGGTGGCGATCGTCAGCACCGCGCGCCGAAGCGGGGAGACCTCGCGCGCGACGAGGGCGTCCAGTGCCGTGATCACATGGGCCGAGGTCAGGACGGGATCCACCAGCTCGTTGGGGAACGCCGAGTGACCTCCCCGCCCACGGATCTCGATCTCGATCTCCGCCGCGCTAGCCGCGGCCGCTCGGGGGGGGATCCCGATCACGCCGGTCGGGATGTGCGCGTGCATATGGAGCGCGAGCACTCCGGCCACGGGTGGGTCATTCATGACCCCCGCCTCCACCATCCGAGCCGCGCCGGCACCTATCTCTTCCGCGGGCTGGAAGGCGAAGCGCACCGTCCCGGGGAGCTCGCCTCGATCCCGGGCCAGGGCCTCGGCGACCGCCAGGAGGATCGCCGTGTGCGCGTCGTGGCCGCATGCGTGCATAACCCCGTCGTTGCGGGACGCGTACGGCAGCCCCGTGTCCTCGCTGATCGGGAGGGCGTCCATCTCCGCACGGAGCAGGAGGGTGGGGCCGGGTCCGCCCCCGCGGAGGGTGGCCGTCACGCCGGTCTCGGCGACGCCCTCCCGGACGTCCTCGAGTCCGATGGCACGGAGTCGCTCCGCGACGATGCCGGCCGTGCGCGCCTCCTGGAACGCGAGCTCCGGATGCTGGTGGAGGTCGCGCCAGGTGGCGAGCAGCGACGCGACGAGGTCGTCGTCGAGGCTCACGCCCACCCGACGACGTGCAGCCCGCCGCCCGCCCGATCGGTGAGGTAGATCGTCCCGTCGTCGGCGACTGCGACGTCGTCCACCATCGAGGTGGGCTTCCCCGGTGGGGGATCCGGGATGAGATGGGCGATCTCGCGTGGACGCTCGGGGTCCTCGAGGTCGATCACGCGGAGCCCCGCGTTGAAGTACGCGACGTAGACCCGGTCGGTCTCGACCTTGGTGAAGGGGCGGGGCTCGGCGAGGTTATGCGGCCCGAACCGCCCGCCTCGCTCGCAGAAATTCCCGTCGGGGATGGGTAGGCGCGACACCTCCTTCGGCGTGTAGGGATCCGACACGTCGAGGACCCGCACCTGCTTCGTGACGTCCCGGCACTCGTCTACGATCGCCTCGTCCGTGACCACCACGAGGTCGCGCCCGTGCAGGGGGAGCGCAGTGTGCGTGGCCCCGCTCTCGCTCGGCCCCCAGTTGAGGTTGGCCACGAGCTGAGGGGTCGACCGATCGGCCACGTCGAGGATCACGAGCCCCGCGTCCCACCACCCGCAGAAGACGAGGTCGCCGTCGAGCAGGCCGTGGTGGAGGGCGTAGCGGCGGTCGGGGGGGAATCGAGGCCGCTCGCCGCCCCCCGTCCACATCCCCGGGTACCACCACCGTCCGGCCTCGACGGGTTTCGCGGGGTCCGAGAGGTCCAGGATGATGAGGAACTGCTCCGTGAAGCCCTCGTCGCTCCCGCTCATGTAGACGTAGGGCGGCTCGAAGGTCATGCGGTGGACGCCGGTCCCCTCGGTTTGATAGAAGGCGATCTCCTTCGGATCCGCGGGGTCGGAGGCGTCGTAAACGCGGAGTCCCGGGTTCCACTCATCGGCGCCCCCGGTGGGCTCCACGAAGGGTGGCCCCTCCCACACCAGGTCGCGTTCGCAGTTGGCGAGCATGAGGCCGTCGCCCACGACCACCTTGTGCGAGTGGGTGCCGGGGTCGCGGGGGATCTGCTTGACGACCGTCGGGGTCGCGGGG
>DASUTW010000100.1:0-10175 GCA_036374395.1 Actinomycetota bacterium | reverse complement strand
TGGACTCGGGCGGCCGGGTCGAGCGCTTCCGCCGCCGCTATGAGGGGCGTCCGGCCCCCAGCGCTCTGCGGCGCCGGCCGCAGGAGGAGGCGGAGGCTCCGGTCGACGCCGGGGCCGAGGCCCCGGCAGAATCCCCGGCCGTAGCCGAAGCCTCCGAGCCGACCGCCGAGTAGCCGCCGCGTGACCCCCGAGGCCCTCAGGTCCTGGCTGGACGCCTACGGACGCGCCTGGGAGACGCGAGACCCGGAGGCCGCGGTCGAGCTGTTCTCGCCCGACGCCACCTACCGCGAGACGCCTTTCGACGAGATCATGGAGGGGCGCGAGGTGATCCGTCAGTACTGGCAGCAGGTCCCCGACTACCAGCGCGACATCGAGTTCGGCTACGAGATCGTGGCCGTCGAGCCCGTAGTCGTCCGCTGGTGGTCCGCCTACACGAAGATCAGCAGCGGCGACCGCGTGAAGCTCGACGGCGTCTTCCTCCTGGAGTTCGACGAGGCCGGGTTCTGCACCTCGCTCCGCGAGTGGTGGCACGCCGACGAGACCCCAGCGTCCTGAAGCCCTCGAGTATCGCCCGTCCAGCTTCGTCGGAGCACCGCCGTTCTGGGCTGGATGTCAGACCTATTGGATAAGGTCCGACGATGGGCCCGCGCAGGCTGCTCGAACGACTTCGCAGAGGTGCCGTCAGCAACGTCAGATTCCGGGACCTTGTGAGGCTGGTAGAGGCATTGGGTTTCGAGCTCCAACGGACGAGTGGAAGTCACCACATCTTCGCTCATCCGGCTGTGCCGGAGCTTCTGAACCTGCAAGACGTGGCGGGCGAGGCGAAGCCCTACCAGATCCGGCAGCTCCTTCGGCTGATGGAGCGCTATTCTCTGAGCCTGGAGGTCGAGTGGTGAAGCACTATCACATCAACGTGTTCTACAGCGAGGAAGACGATGGCTACATCGCCGATATCCCTGACCTGGAGGCTTGCTCGGCCTTCGGCAGGACGGCGGAGGAAGCGGTCGCCCAGGTCGAGCGGGCGAAGGAGGCGTGGCTGACCACGGCGAGGGAGCAGGGTCGGCCCATTCCCCAGCCGCGCTACCGACCCGTGGGTGGATCCCGCTAGCGGGATCTGGCCCCGCGGCCGAAGGAGGCTGATCCTCGTGGATGGGAACCGAGGCCTACCGCATCTCCTCGAAGGGTAGCGAGCGATGTCGGACGAGGTCGCCCGTACAATGGGCCGGTGAGCGAGAAGCAGCACTTCTACGGCGGCCAGGCCGTCCTCGAGGGCGTGATGATGCGGGGAGCCGAGGTCTGGGCGATCGCCGTCCGCAGGCCCGACGGGGGGATCCACCGCGAGTCGCACGAGATCGATTCGGTGGCGAAGCGCTACCCGATCCTGCGCAAGCCCGGCCTGCGCGGGGTGATCGCGCTGGGCCAGGCCCTCTCGATCGGGGTGAGAGCCCTCACGATCTCCGCCAACCACTCGGTGGATGAGGAGGAGAAGCTCACCCCTCGACAGATGGCGTTCTCGATGATCATCGCCTTCGTCTTCTTCATCGGGCTGTTCATCGTGGGGCCGGCGGTGCTGTTCGGGTTTGCCCGGGACCAGATCCCGAGCGGGATCCTCCTGAACGTCGGGGAGGGGATCTTCCGGGTGGCGCTGTTCCTCGGGTACCTCCTGCTGATCGGGCGGATGAAGGACATCCGGAGGGTGTTCGAGTACCACGGGGCCGAGCACAAGACGATCGCGGCCTACGAGCACGACGAGCCGCTGGAGCCCGAAGCGGTGGACCAGTACTCGACCCTCCACGTGCGGTGCGGCACGAACTTCCTGCTGATCGTGATGGTGCTCACGATCTTCGTCTTCACGCTCTTCGGGACGCCGGGGATCTGGTGGAGGATCGGGTCGAGGATCCTGGCCATCCCGCTCATCGCTGGAGTGGCGTTCGAGGCCCTGCGCATCGGGGCGCGGTATCCGAGGTCGCGGGTGGTGCGGGCGCTGATGGCCCCGGGCCTGTGGCTGCAGAAGATCACGACGAAGCCTCCCTCCGAGGACCAGATCGAGATCGCGATCGCGTCCTTCGAGGAGGTCCTGCGGCGGGAGCGGGACGTGGGAGAGGCTCCGGCCGCGGAGGGGCCGGTCCCGATCCCCGAGCCCGAGGACTGATGCGCGAGCGCCTCGAGGAGATCGAGCGGCAGTACGAGGAGCTGGGTCGGGAGCTCTCGGACCCGGCCGTCTCCTCCGACCCGAGCAAGCTCCGCGACCTGGGGAGGCGGCACTCGGAGCTGCGCGAGATCGTGCGAGCCTACCGCGAGTGGCGGCGGGCGGACGAGGACGCCGAGGAGGCGCGCGCGCTCGCCCGCGAGGAGCCCGACCCCGAGGCCGCTGCGACCTGGCGTGAGGAGGCCACGCGGGCGAGCGCGCGCGCCAAGGAGCTCGAGGCCGAGATCGAGGTCCTCCTGCTCCCGAAGGACCCCAACGACGAGCGCAACGTCGTCCTGGAGATCCGCGCGGGGACCGGCGGCGACGAAGCGACCCTCTTCGCCCGCGACCTCTTCGAGATGTACCGCCGCTACGCGGAGGCGCGGCGCTGGAAGACCGAGGTGCTCTCGTCGAGCCCCTCGGCGATCGGAGGCTTCAAGGAGGTCGTCACGGAGATCCGGGGGCAGGGCGCGTACTCGCGCCTGAAGCACGAGTCCGGCGTGCACCGGGTCCAGCGGGTCCCCGAGACCGAGTCCAGCGGCCGCATCCACACGTCGACGGCCACCGTGGCGGTCCTGCCCGAGGCCGAGGACGTGGACGTCGACATCCGCGACGAGGACCTGCACATCGATGTGTACCGGTCCTCGGGGCCGGGTGGGCAGTCGGTCAACACGACCGACTCGGCGGTCCGGATCACGCACGCGCCCACGGGGATCGTGGTGTCGTGCCAGGAGGAGCGGTCCCAGCGCCAGAACCGGGAGAAGGCGATGCGGTACCTGCGGGCGCGACTGCTGAAGATGGCGCAGGAGGAGCAGGCGGCCGAGGAGGCCGCGGCGCGGAAGGCTCAGGTGGGTTCGGGGGAGCGCTCGGAGAAGATCCGGACCTACAACTTCCCCCAGAGCCGCGTCACCGACCACCGGATCGGGCTGACCTCGCACCGGCTCGAGGGGATCCTGGCCGGCGAGATCGACGAGTTCGTGGACGCCCTGCTGGCCGAGGAGCGGGCCCGCCAGCTGCAGTCGACCGGCTGAGTCCCCGGCCGGGGGGAGGGAAGCGACCCCCGACCGGGGGATGTCACGCCGTCTCGACGAGCTCCGCCGGGGTGTCCGGAACCGACGGCCTGCCGCTCCGAGCCCTCAGGAGGGCGACGGCGAAGACGGCGAGCCACAGGAGCCACGGCCCGATGCTGATCCGCTCGAAGAGCCCCATCCACGGGGTGGGGTCGCCGGTCGGGACCTTCGCCGACTCCACGCCCGTGAGCGCTCCGAAGATCAGCACCGTCGCCGCCGTGGCGATCGAGTAGATGCGGAACCGACGGCCGAAGGCCGCGGCCCCGAACCCGATCTCTCCCAGGATGAACAGGATCGTGGCGGCGGTGAGGACGATGTGCCCGAGGTCGTTCGCGGGCATCGTCCCCTGCACCATCTCCTCACGGGAGGTCATCGGGGCGAACAGCCAGAGCGGGAAGGTGAGCGCGTGGGCGACCAGCAGGGCTCCGGTCACGCGCAGCGCGCGCCTCCCCCGAGCCGACCTCCACACCCCCACCCCGAACGCGGTCATGACCGCGGTGGACAGGGGGAGCACCGCGGTGAGGAAGCCCTTCGTCGGCGCCCCCGTCGCGGAGAGCTCGCTCACGGCCTGCGACGTGCGGCTGTACCCCTCGTAGAGGGTCGCCGCGATCACGTCATTGAGGACGACGTAGAGCACCGAGTACGCGACGCCGCAGGCGAGAAGGACCTTCGTCAGGACGTCTCCCGGGCGGTCGGCTGAGATCTCGGGCCGCGGTCGCTCCGTCGTCCTGTACAGTGTGGTAGCCATCGCTGCCTCCTCCGCGCGTGGATCGACGCGCAACCATGCTCAGTCTCATCCTGCGAGCGGGGCGTGGGTAGGGCCGACCGCTCCCCGAAGGGGAGGTCCTGTGGGCCCCGCCCTCAAGGGGACCCGAAGGCGCGTCGATAGACTGCCTTCATGGATGGGGCCCAGGTCGTCGCCGATACCGCCCGGTTCCTGGCCGACCACGACGTGGAAACGCCGGAGGCCGAGGCGGAGATCCTCCTGGCGCACCTCCTGAGGACGGATCGCGCCGGGCTCTACGCTCGGCGCGAGGACCTGACGGACGAGGAGCGCGACCTCCTCTCTCGCATGCTGCTGGTTCGCGCGTCGGGGGTCCCCTTGCAGCACCTCACCGGTGATCAGCCCTTCTTCGGGCTCAAGCTCCGGGTTCGGCCCGGCGTGTTCATCCCCAGGCCCGAGACCGAGGTCCTCGTGGAGCAGGCCCTCCAGTGCCTGCGAACCGAGTCGTCGCCGGTGGTCGTGGACGTGGGGGTGGGCACGGGGGCGGTGGCGCTGGCGATCAAGAAGGAGCGGAGGGACGCGCGGGTGCTGGCCACCGACGCGTCGGAGGACGCAGTGGCGCTGGCGGCGGAGAACGCGAGGCAGCTGAGCCTCGGGATCGAGCTGCTCCGGGGCGATCTGCTCTCGCCGCTGCCGGGCGAGCTCCGAGGGATGGTGGATCTCATCGTGAGCAACCCCCCGTACGTCACCGAGGAGGAGTACGCGCAGCTGCCGGAGGTGGTCCGCGCCGAGCCCAAGGAGGCGCTGGTGGGGGGTACTGAGCTCCACGCCAGGCTGGCCCGGGAGGCGCTCGCCTGGCTCCGCCCCGGGGCCTGGCTGGCGATGGAGATCGGGGCGGGCCAGGGCGACGAGGTGGCCGGCCTGCTGTCGGAGCGGTACGAGCGCGTGGAGATCGTCCCCGACCTGGCCGGGCTGGACCGGGTGGCGCGGGGGCGAACGCCGGAGGCATGAGCGAGGTCGTGGGGCCCGACGAGGCGGGGATCGAGGCCGCGATCCGAGCGCTGGACGCCGGCGAGGCGATCGTGCTCCCCACCGACACGGTGCATGGGCTGGGGGCCAGGCCCGACCACGCGGCGCGGCTCTTCGAGATCAAAGGGCGGCCCCGGGATCTGACGCTCCCGGTGCTGGTGGCGACGGTGGAGGACGCGCGGGAGGTGGCCGTGCTCGACGAGCGGGCCGAGACGCTGGCGGCCTCGTTCTGGCCGGGGGCGCTGACGATGGTCCTGGGGCGCGCGACGCGCTCGGCGGCGTGGGACCTCGGCATCCACGAGGCGACCGTCGGCGTCCGCATCCCCGCCGAGCGCGTCGCGCGCACCCTCCTCGAGCGCACCGGTCCCCTCGCCGTGACGAGCGCCAACCGCTCCGGGGAGCCCACGCCCGAGGCGTGCGAGGGGGTCCGCGAGATGCTCGGGGACGACGTCGCCGTCTACCTCTGCACGGGGACCGCGCCCGGGGGCACGCCCTCCACGGTGGTCGACCTCAGCGGGGAGCCCCGCGTGATCCGGGCCGGGGCGATCCCGATCGACGACCTCCTCGCCGCGCTGGAAGCGGGCTGACGCCCGGGGGTTGCCCCGCGGGGCCGGAGCCTCCACGATGAAGGTCATGCCCGTCACGTTCGACGTGGGGATCGTCGGGGCCGGCATCCACGGCGCTGCCGCCGCCTACCACCTCTCGGCGAAGGGCCTTCGGACCGTCCTCTTCGAGCGCGATGCGCCGGCCGGTGGTCCCACCGGCGAGTCCAGCGCGATCTGTCGGGCCTACTACACGAACCCGTTCCTGGCCGGCTGTGCCAGGGACAGCATCGAGATGCTCCGCGGCTTCGAGGGGATCACGGGGCGGGACGCGGAGTTCCGAAGGACCGGCCTCCTCTTCCTCCACCCTCCCGAGGACGAGGAGCGGGTGCGGGAGAGCGCCGGCCAGCTGTCCGATCTCGGGATCCCCGTCGAGGTGCTGAGCCGGGAGGCGGTGGGGGAGCGGTTCCCCGCGCTCGACCTGACGGGGATCGGGATCGCCGCCTGGGAGCCTGAGGCCGGGTACGCCGATCCCGTGGCCGCCACGACGGGCCTCGTCCGGGCCGCGGCGGAAGGCGGAGCAGAGGTGCGAACGGGAGAGGCGGTGGCCTCGCTCGAGCGGGCGGACCGTGGCGGCGCGATCGTCGAGACGGTCGGCGGCGACGAGGTCCGATGCGCCCGTCTCCTGATCGCGGCCGGCCCCTGGACGCGCTCGCTCGCCGCGCAGCTCGGCGTGGACCTCCCCCTCACGGTCGAGCGGCACATCGTGGGCGCCTACCGGCGGGTCGAGGGCGTGGACGTGCCGGCGCACGGTGACCTGCTCGGCGGCTACTACCTGCGCCCCGAGGGCGATGATCTCCTCCTCGTCGGCTCGCTCCACGCGGCGCCGCAGGTCGATCCGGACGACTACGACCGGAAGGCCGCGCGCGAGGAGCTCGAGCGCCTGGCCGTCCCGGTGATCGAGCGGGTCCCCGGGCTGGAGCAGGCCTCGATCCACTCGGGCTGGGCCAGCCTCTACGACGTCAGCCCCGACTGGCAGCCCGTGATCGGGGAAGTCGCTCCTGAGGTCTTCGTGGACGCGGGGACGAGCGGCCACGGCTTCAAGCTCGCCCCGGCGCTCGGCCGCCACGTCGCGGGCCTGGTGGCCGGAGAGGAGGTCGACCGCGGGCTGGCGGCCTTCCATCCCTCTCGCTTCGCGGAGGGAGGAGCAGCGCTCGTGGCCGGCTACGGCGAGGCCCGGATCCTGGGGTGACTCAGCCCAGGACGAGCAGCAGAATCACGGCGTAGTGGCACAGGCTCGCCAGCACCACCATGGCGTGCCAGACCTCGTGGTACCCGAACACGTGGGGGATGGGGTCGGGGCGCCGCAGGAGGAGCACCAGGGCGCCGGCGGTGTAGAGGACGCCCCCCGCCACCAGCAGGGTGGCTCGGAACGCTCCCAGCAGAGGGAGGAAGACCGGGACGGCCGCGATGCCCACCCACCCGGTCGCGATGTACAGGACGGCGGTGGCGACCTGGAACCGCTTCACGCTGATGCTCTTGAGGACGATCCCGGCGGCCGCGCCGCCCCAGACGATCGAGAGGATCGCGATCCTCCAGGTCCCCTGGAGCGCGAGGAAGGCGAACGCGGTGTAGGTCCCGGCGATCAGCAGGAAGATCGCCGAGTGGTCGAGCTTCCTCATCCGGGGGAGCACGCGGGGTCGCCAGTCGAGCCGGTGCAGGAGCGCGCTCGTCCCGTAGAGGAGGGTGAGGCTCGCCGCGTAGACAAAGGTGACGACCCTGGCGGCCGGCGTATCGGCCAAAGCAACGAGCGAGGCTCCGGCGGGGAACGACACGAAGAACGCGACCTGATGGATCCGGCCACGGAGCCGCGGCTTCGGCGAGGCCATCTTGCGATGCTACCAGCAGGACGGGCTCGATGCTCCGGCCGGCTCCCGCGGCCGATGCTCTACACTCCTTTCGTGCTCCGGGTCCTCTTCGTCTGCACCGGAAACATCTGTCGCTCCCCGTTGGCCGAGGCGTTCCTGCTCGACCGGGCCCGCCGCCTCCCCGAAGGGCTGGTGTCGGTCCGCTCCGCCGGGACCTGGGGGCGGGAGGGTCACCCCGCGATGCCCGAGACGATCGTGATCGGCGTGGAGCACGGCCTCGACGTCGGAGACCACGCGGCGACCCCCCTGACCGCCGACCTGATCGAGGGGCAGGACCTCCTCGTGGGGATGGCCCGAGACCACGTGGCCGAGATCGCCCGGATGGTCCCGGGATCGGCCTCGCGGGCCTTCACGCTGAAGGAGCTGGCGCACCTGCTGAGCGCTCTGGAGGAGCCTCCCCCGAGGCCGGACGAGCGTGCCGCCCGAAAGAGGATCGCCGCGGCCGACGAGCTCCGCCGGGCCCGAGGGGGACCCGCCGACGCCGACGTGGCCGATCCGATCGGGCTGGGGCACGACGTCTATCGGACGGTGGCCGGCGAGATCGAGGCCGCGGTGGACCGGGTCGTCGAGGGGCTGTTCGGGGTCCGGGTCTCGGCCGGGGCGCGGGGGGAGGGACCGTGAGGATCGCGGTCGGCTCGGACCACGCGGGGTTCCCGCTCAAGGAGGACCTGAAGGGGTACCTGAAGGAGCTGGGCCACGAGGTGGAGGACGTGGGGACCGACTCGGAGGACCCCGCCGACTATCCGGCGTTCTGCGCGGAGGTCGGCCGCATGGTGCGGGACGAGCGCGTCGACCGCGGCATCGTCCTGGGAGGATCGGGCCAGGGCGAGCAGATCGCCGCGAACAAGGTGCGCGGCGTCCGCGCCGCCCTCTGCAACGACCTCTTCACGGCGATCCTCTCCCGGGAGCACAACGACACGAACGTGCTGGCGATCGGCGCCCGGATCGTCGCCCCGACGCTGGCCCGCGAGATCCTGCGGGTCTGGCTCGACACGGGGTTCGACGGCGGTCGTCACCAGCGGCGCATCGAGCAGATCGCGGAGATCGAAGAGGAGGAGGCGAGGCGATGAGCGACTGGATCGTCGACTGGGAGGCCCTCCGGGCGACCGACCCCGAGGTGGCCGAGGCGATCCTCGGCGAGCTGGAGCGCGAGCGCACCACCCTTCGCCTGATCGCCTCCGAGAACTACACGAGCCCGGCCGTGCTGGCGGCCCTGGCCAACCCGATGAACGACAAGTACGCCGAGGGCTACCCGGGTCGCCGCTACTACGGCGGCTGTCGCTGGGTGGACGTCACCGAGACGCTGGCCATCGAGCGGGCCAAGGAGCTGTTCGGGGCCGAGCACGCCAACGTCCAGCCCCACGCGGGGGCCCAGGCGAACATGGCGGCCTACTTCGCGTTCATGGAGCCGGGCGACACCCTGCTCGGCATGAGCCTGCCCCACGGCGGCCACCTCACGCACGGGTCGCCGGTGAACTTCTCGGGGAAGTGGTTCGAGGTGATCGGCTACGAGGTGGACGAGGACACCGAGCTGATCGACCTGGACAAGGTCCGGGACCTGGCCAAGCAGTACCGACCCAAGGTGATCGTGGCCGGGGCCACCGCGTACCCGCGCGTGATCGACTTCGCGGCCTTCCGCGAGATCGCCGACGAGGTGGGGGCGATCCTCATGGTGGACGCGGCGCACTTCATCGGCCTCGTGGCCGGCGGCGCCTACCCCAGCCCGGTGCCGCACGCCGACGTCGTGACCTTCACTACCCACAAGACCCTGCGCGGACCCCGCGGCGCGATGATCCTGTGCCGTGAGGAGCACGCCAAGGAGATCGACCGGGCGGTCTTCCCGATGATGCAGGGCGGCCCGCTCGAGCACACGATCGCGGCCAAGGCCGTCGCCCTGAAGGAGGCGGCCCGGCCGGACTTCCGCGACTACGCGGCGCGCGTCGTCCGCACGGCCCGCGCGCTGGCGGCGGGTCTCCAGGACGAAGGCCTGCGGCTCGTCTCGGGCGGGACCGACTCGCACCTCGCGCTCGTGGACCTCCAGCCGATCGGGGTGACGGGGGCCGACGCGGAGGCGGCCTGCGACGAGGTCGGCATCGCCCTCAACAAGAACGCCATCCCCTTCGATCCGCTGCCCCCCAGGACCGCCTCGGGGATCCGGGTGGGGACGCCGGGGCCGGCCACGCTGGGGATGGACGAGCCGGAGATGAAGGAGGTGGCCGAGATCATCGGCGAGGTCCTGAAGGACCCGGATTCCGAGGAGGTGAAGAAGGGGGTTCGCGCGCGGGTGCGGGAGCTGACCGCGCGCTTCCCCGTGTACGGGTAGTGCTGCCCTACGTGGGCGTCCTCCTGGCGACGGCCCTGACCACCCTCGCGGCGACGCCGGTGGTCCGGTGGCTGGCGAGCCGGTTCGGCGCGATCGACCGTCCCTCGGATCGGAAGGTGCACCCGAGGCCCACGCCGACCCTCGGGGGCGTGGCGATCTGGCTGGGGATCCTCGCCGGGCTCTGGGCCGCCTCGGCGATCCCCTCGTTCCGCAGGGTCTTCTCGCTCTCCTCCGAGCCCCTCGGCGTGGCGATCGCCGGCACCGTGATCGTGGCGCTGGGCGCCTTCGACGACGTGCGGGGGATGGCGGCCCCGGCCAAGGTCGCCGGGCAGATCCTGGCCGGGGGGATCCTGATCCTCTTCGGCGTCCAG